>JAZRYS010000181.1:0-1647 GCA_045600865.1 Candidatus Aphodosoma sp. | reverse complement strand
ACTTTCGTCGAATATGCCCATGAGGTGAATGAACTCCACTACTCCAAGGGTAAATACGGTTATTCCGTTTATTACAACAACAAGTGCAACATCAAGCAATTCGACAAGTACCTCAGAATTGTTCTGAAGAAAACTGATTTTGAAATCAGCGACCTTAATCTGGATATTATCAACAAGTACATCAAGTATCGTCAGGAAGTGCTTGAAAATACCAGCAATGAGGGAATCAACAAGACTCTCACCCCTCTGCTCAATGCCGTAAAGTACGCCCTGGCAAACGGAGTTGTGGATTCCCGTTTCGCCAGTCCTATCATCGAGGGAGCATACATCGACCTTAAGGACAGAACGTATTCCCCGGACGATAACGTCAAATCGAAGATAAGATATCTGAACAGCGAACAGTTCAAGGCATTGGCCCAATATAAGCCAAAGAACAACCGCTCCGACAGGACTGCGGAGTTTCTTGACATATTCTTCTTCGCATATTACGCTTGCGGACTTCGTGTGTCTGACATCATTACTCTTGAATGGTCGCAGATAGATTTCGAGAACAAAGTCATAGATAAGACACAGGTCAAGACCAAAAAGAAAGGTAAAATCCAACCCCACATATCAAAGGAAGGGATGGATATTCTGGAAAGATGGAAAAAGAAGAAACTCAACAGCAGATTTGTGTTCGATCTTCTTCCGGAGGACTATAAGTTCAATGATGAACACGACTTCAAGATGCGGCTGAACTCTATGGACCGAGTGTTGAACCAGTCCTTGAATGCCGTAGGCAAGAACTTGGAGTTGCCTTTCAGCCTGACTATGCACGTAGCTCGCCATACATTCTGCGTAAACTCCATCTCGGAAGGCCTGTCGCTGCACATCATCAGCCAGCTTATGGGACACAGCTCCATTCTGGCAACAGAAAAGACCTATGCAGAATACCTTGATGAGACAGTCAACAAGGAAATGGAGAAAATTGACGCTATGTACAAGAACGCTTTCCTTTCGAGATAAACATACTCGGATCAAAATGAGTATGCTTTAGGAATTCCGCAATATCATTCGGCGAATATTGGTAGACGGAGCCTATCTGTGAGAAACCCAGATAGCCTTCGTCTCTCCATTTTTTAATGGTCTTGGTAGTTACGCCGAACAGGTCTGCCAGCTCCTTGTTGGTATATGACGGTTTCTTCTGACCGAACACCATTTGTTCTTTTGCACTGCTGAGTTCATCAATGACATCCTGTGCTCTTTGAACTACATCTTTGGCGCCCCTGTGGGCGGATTCTTCTGTAGTTGTTTTCAGTTCCCTTACTTCTTTTCGGAGGGCTCGAATATCTTCGGCCAATTTTTTAACCGGGTCCATATTAAAATTGTTTTATTGACTGGCTGTATCCTCTGCTATGCTGGAGCATTTCATTGAGGTCTTTGTATTGTGAATATAGTTTAGACATATACTTGATTTCCTTGTCCGGGAAAAGTTTCTGGATGCGTTCCTGCGTCTGCCGCCCTGCCTCATCACGGTCCATGAAGCAGTTTATCGTCTTGTGATTTTTCAGGTACGGTATTGCCCTGTCCAGATTTACTATGGAATTCAGCACCACGACATCGCAGGTGGCCTTTATGGTGTCCTGCATCACCAACCAGGTAAGAATT
>JAZRYS010000180.1:0-12096 GCA_045600865.1 Candidatus Aphodosoma sp. | reverse complement strand
AGACAATATTTCTCTTCTATTTCTCTGTCTGACAATTTGTTGACTATGCAATCTCTGACAATTGCAATTCTCTCTTCTCGAGAATAAATACTTTTTCCCATAGTGGTTTCATTTGTGTCAACATATTTCAGGACAAGACATTGCACGTTTATTGAACAACTTCGTGGGGTTGCCAGTGAAGCCTACGCGGCACGAGTCGAAGTTGCAATGAGAATTGCCAGAGATGAAGATGACATTTTCTTTCAAAAATCAATTGTCAATCAAAAAAATAGTTGTATCTTTGCATCGGAAAACAAACACATTTACCAATATGAGAAAACATTTACTATTCATTATCTTAGCATTTACCGCAACATCCATCATGGCTGCTCCTGTGACACAGGAGACGACACAACGCATGGCCAACTTCTTCTTCCATGAACATGGCGGCAAATCCAGCCTCACATACATAGAGGCTCCACAGTTTCCCCACATGCACTTCTACAGAGCCACTGACGGCAATGGTTTCGTGATAATGGCTGCTGACGACGTTGTCTTCCCTGTACTGGCATACTCCACCACAAACGCCATAGACCTCAGCAACATGCCGGCAAATGCCGCTTACTGGCTGCAGGAATACGAGAACCAGATTCGCTGGAACATCGAAAAGGGGCACCCTGCCGCAAATGCAGTGGCTGAAGAATGGCAGCACCTCGACAATATGGTGCCAGCACACATTAAAACCCTGTCGCAAAAAGCCCCACAGACATACAACACGGCTAACCTGCTGACAACCACATGGGGACAATACCCTCGCTACAATGACCTGTGTCCTGTCACTTCAGAAGGATTTCACACACTGACTGGTTGCGTGGCCACTGCAATGGCTCAGATAATGAAATACTGGGAATATCCATTGCGTGGAGTGGGCAGCTATTCATACAACGACCCTCCTTACGGATGGCAATCCGCCGACTTCTCGGACACTGTATTCAACTATGCAAACATGCCCAACATTCTGGATGCGTATTCCACTCAGGCACAGAGAGGTGCTATTGCCCTGCTAATGCGTCGCTGCGGCATTGCAGTCGAAATGGAGTATGGCACAGACGGTAGTGCAGCAGCCACTATAGGCGAGCCTGAAATTGGTTACAAATCTGCAGAAAATGCCTATCGCGAGAACTTCAAGTACATGCACACGCTTCATTCCATCTCTTTGGAAAACTATTCTGATGCAGAATGGGTTGCAACGCTGCAAAATGAGATAAACAATGGCCGGCCTGTGCACTATTCTGCCGGTGACGAATACACAGGAGGTGGTCACAGTTTCATCTGCTGCGGCTACGACAACACGAGCAAGCTCTATTTCAACAGGGGATGGAGCGGCGACAGCGATGGATATTATGCCATCGGGCAGCTGAACCCAAGTTCTGAGCACTACAACACTCGCAACAAAGCTATAATCGGCATTGAACCAGACACCACTAACGCGGCTACTACAACCATCTCGCTGTCGGCTGACATTCCAGGTGCCTGCACTCTGACAGGCGATGGCACTTACAACTCTTACGTTGACCCCGTAACGATAAAAGCCATAGCAAACCCTGGCTATCTTGTTGATGGTTGGGATAATGGTCTTCCATATAATCCATACGAATTCATAGCCAACGGCGGAAATGTCAGCTATACTGCCCACTGCACCAAAATCACTGGCGACACAATCGGATATTGCTCCGATGAATTCGTCACCTGCTACGGCAACTCGTCATCCTACAAAACCCACAAATGGGCTATCCGTCTGGACTCTGCGTCAATTGCTCCTCAGCGTATGCTCGAAAAAATCAAGGTGTTTTTCACTGAAAACGGAAACTACACCATAGAAATGTGCAAAGGCACAGAAACAGAACCGACAACTGTCATCGCAACGACATCAGCCAACATCAACGGCATTACCAGTGTAATGGATGGCGTTTGGAAAACAGGCACCCTGCAGAACCCTGTACCAGTTGACCGCTCACAGTCTTTCTGGATTGTCTTATCGTGGACAGGCAAAGGCTATCCTATGAGCTGTTCTACATTCCGCGGCAATACAGATGGCTTGTGGTGCTACAACAGCAGCAATAAAACATGGGAAAACTACACTGACAACTACGACATTTACCTCAGCTGGATGACAAGAGGCATTTTCGCCCATAATCCAGGGCCATACGAAATATCTGTCATCGCTGATGATGCCAGCCACGGAACAACCACTGGTTCTGGCACATACCCTGCCGGCACGAATGTGACAATCTCTGCCACCCCAAAGGCTGACTGCAAATTCGTCAAATGGCAAGATGGCGTGACAGCCCAGACGCGCAGCGTCGCAGTAACTGATGCCTTCACATATACAGCCATTTTCGAAACCCCGCACGATGACGTGGAAAACAACGTCAGCGATAACATTACCGTCTATTCGAACGATGGCAAAATAAACATAGAAAATGCAGATGGAGAGACAGTTTGCCTTTATGACGTGACAGGCAGACTGCTGATGACAAAAACCATCACTTCGTCACACGAGACAATCTCGACATCTCTGCCTGCAGCAACATATTTCATAAAAACGAAAAACAAGACTATCCAAGTGATAGTCCAATAAAGAACAACAATGTATAACGTACTCATAAGCGCCGCAGGTCTATGCGGTGCAACACTGATAGGTTCAATACTGGGTCTGTTCATCAAGGAACTGCCCCATAAATGGAACGATGCGATACTGGGATATTGTGCCGGCATAATGCTGGCTGTATCGACCATAGGACTGATTGTTCCTGCCTTCCAGATGTCCACAGCCGCAGAAGGATATCACATACTGAATTACGGCATTTTGGTTGCAAGTGTAATGGGTGGAGCGATATTCCTGAACATGCTCGACTTCATCACCCCTCACCTGCATACCATAACAGGTCTTGACCCCGAAGAGCACAAGAGCAATGCCACGCTGAACCACGTGCTGCTCTTCGTGCTGGCGATAGCTCTGCACAAACTGCCGGAAGGCATGGCTGCTGGTATTACAATGTGTCCGACTGACGATTCGCCTGACTGGAGGGTGACATTAGGCATATCGCTGCAGAACATTCCTGAAGGCATGGTGATAATAGTACCCCTGCTGCTGGCAGGAGTATCGACCGTCAGGACATTCTTCATATCCCTTGCGATAGGATTGCTTGAAATAATCGGTGTGTTGATTGGTTACGGACTTGGCTCTGCTTCGGCATCACTGCTGCCTGTGCTGTTAGGATTTGCTGGTGGTGCAATGCTCTATGTGACAAGTGATGAGCTGATTCCCGAGACTCATGCCCACGGCTATCAGAAACATGCCACCTACGCCCTGCTGCTCGGTTTCATGACACTCCTATTGATACCTGCATAAAAACGACTATATCTCGCTGAGAAGGATGTCATCTCCCTCGGTGAGATATTTCTTTCGCAAATCACTGATTTTACTCCACACAACACCCTGTGCAGAAGCATTATGGCTGATCTTGCAACATGGGCGGTCAACCTTTTCCAGCATACGAACCATATATCCGTATGTGATGACGTTTGTGTCACATATTGGGACATAGCGTGACATCTCCTCCTGCATCCCCTTGTTCTCGCCCTGCAACTCCTGAATGAGTCTTGCATCAGCCAATCCTTTGATTATCCCATTCACTACCTGCTGCGGCATTCCTGTAATCTCGCGCAATTCCACTGGCGTGTAGGCAATGGACTGCGGTTGATGGAAACGTTTGCATATTGTCCCTAAAATCAATGCAGAAGCCATCAGCACCTCGTCATGTCCCATAGCACAGAACTCCACTCCATCATCATGATGATGCAGGTTCTGATGGGCATAGCATATAACAACTCCAGCTATGACAATGGTCCATGTGAGTTGAAGCCATATCAAGAAAAGAGGCAACACTGCAAGAGAACCATATATCACATTGTAACTGGTCAGCAAAACCTGAACGTAAGCATAGCCATATTGCAACGCTGTAATAAAAAACGATGAGAGAAAACCTGGAACAACGACGCTCCGCCAGCTGACATACGTATTCGGGATGTACCTATACACAAGTATCAGGAAAGCCATCGAGGAAACTACTGACAGCCAGAAGGAAATGAAAGAACTGTCCGACGAGATGGGGAATACATAGAGGCACGACGAAACTGCCACCACAATGCCCATACCAAAAGTTATCATTGTATAGTCGTACAGTCTTTTCTTAAGCGGACGCTCCTCAGCCTCCCATATCCCGTTGAATGATGTCTCAACCTTGTTGATGAGGGCGAACAGAGAATAGAGCATGAGCAATAAGCCGACTACGAATATCGGCATACTGCTTGTGTTCTGCAGATAGTTGCCTACATACATGACCAAACGCTCCGTTATGACAGCCTGACTGCGGAATGTAGTGGTCAGCCACTCGGTCAGATACTCGTCAAAACCAAATCCCCTTGCAACGGCAAACGCTATTGCCAGCAGAGGCACAAGTGACGTAAATGTAACGAAAGCCAATGCCGGAATGTCCTTTGCAAAAAGTCCCTTATTGTAGAAAACCTTGCAACCTATCCAGACAACCTTGAACCACCCCATAAACCTGTCTGAAAAGCTTTTGGCTCCATCCTTTATACTATAATTCTGTACCTTCTGAATCTGTTCTTCAATTTTCATAAGGATTATCTACCTTTGTCTTGTTTATGTTTCGTATAGTCTTCGCCACGTTGATGAGATGGTCGGCAATACGCTCTGTGTCAGAGGCAAGTTTCATATACTGAGAGCCTGTGTTTGAGTTGCAAAGACCTTGTTCCATTCTTGCAATATGATTCTCCTCCATGCTCTTTGTGTAGTCATCAATCTCCTCTTCAATCACGTTTGCTGCATCAAGCGACGCGAAATCCTCGTTCTTGTATGCTGCCAAAGCTTTGCCAAAGAGTGCGTGAACCATATCCTGCAACTTATTTACTTCTTTCAGAGCCTCTTCTGAGAAGCGATTACCCGTTTTTTGCAATTCCTCTGCATATTCAACTATATTTTCGGCATAGTCACCTATGCGTTCTATGTCGCGTACCGTACGGAAAGTAGTTGCCAAATACAGGTGGTCATGCTTGTTTATTCGCTGCATGTCAGTCAGTTTCACAACGAACTGTATCAGCGATTTGTTGATGAAGTCTATCTCCTTCTCTGTCTTTGCGAAGACATCTTTCTCAGCAAAGTCCAACGATGTTATTATCCTGAACGAACGGTCGAAGTTTGCAAGCGCAAGGTCAGCCATGCATAGAATCTCCCTCTTTGTCTGCTCTACAGCCAATGGTGGTGCCTGCAACATCTTGTCATCTATATATTTGAGTCGTAGTGTCTCTTCCTGTTCAGAAACTCTCTCAGGAATCATCTTGGTAACTACATTCACAAGGACCTCTGTGAGAGGCAACATTATCATGACAGTTATCACATTGAAGAATGTATGGAACATTGCCAGCTGAACCTGCGGAGCATCAGGGAACATTACATTGAACAAAGTGCCGAAAGAGACACTTCCTGCCGTAACAAGCCATAGTATCAGTCCTACGAACAGGAATACGACCACACCCGAGCAGTTGAAAAGCAAGTGAATGAGCGCAGTACGCTTTGCGTTGACACCACTGGTGACACCAGCAATGATTGCAACGACGCATGAACCGATGTTAGAACCCATAGTGAGGAAAATACCCTGGTCGAGCGAGATAAGACCCGTGACACACATCGCCAATGCTATTGATGTCATAACCGATGAACTCTGGATTATTGCAGTGAATATCGCACCTATGATAACAAGAAGCAATGGGTTGCTGACCTTTGCAAGAAAGAGTTTCACTCCTTCGAGTGCCGCAAAATCCTCCATTGAACCGCTCATGAGCTTCAATCCGACAAAGAGCATACCAAAACCTGCCAAGATGCCCCCTGTCGTCTTTACGGAATTAGACTTCGAGAAAAGTGCCATGAATGCACCTAAACCGGCACAAGCAGAGAATATCACCGTTGTAGAGATTCCCCCACCGCCAAACATACCGAGAGCCACAATCTGTGCTGTGACGGTAGTACCGATGTTTGCACCAAAGATGATAGTTGCCGCCTGGGCAAGCGTTATGATACCTGCATTGACAAAACCAATTGTCATTACGGTGGTCGCACCGGAACTCTGTATGGCAGCAGTTCCTACTGTTCCGATACCTACGCCAAGAAGCTTGTTGTTCGAAGCCTTGGCAAACATTGCTTTCAGTTTCTCTGAACTGGCAGATTCCAGATTGGAACTCATCATCTGACATGCGATGAGGAAAATACCAATTCCCGCAAGAAGCGTTAAAATGGCTGATAAAACGGCCGTAGCACCCATAGAAATATGTATTGTTATTGATTAGTTCCAAAATTATTCAACGTATCACCTGCAAGGCGGTAAATCGTCCATCCTTTCATAGGTTCAGCACCGATGGAAAGGTAAAAATCTATGCTTGGCTTGTTCCAATCGAGACAAACCCACTCCATACGCCCACATTTGCGTTTCACAGCTATAGAGGCAAGTTTCTTAAGCAATCCCTTGCCATAACCAAACCCTCTATACTCAGGCAACACAAACAAATCTTCAAGATAGAGACCTGAACGTCCGACAAATGTCGAGAAATTATGGAAAAACAGTGCAAAGCCAACCTCCTTGCCATCAACCACAGCAAATATGACCTCTGCACCATGCTTGTCGAAAATCCATTCATCGAGCGTCTGCTCATCCGCAACCACTTCATTGGCGAGTTTCTCGTATTCCGCCAACTGCTTTATGAAAAACAAAATCTTGCCGACATCCTTGCGTTCGGCATATCTGAAAGTCATCATATCTTATTGTATCTTATACGATAATTCATATACATCTCCAGGCTTCTGTATTACTATATCATCAAAAGCCATTTCTGCCATTATCGAGACTAACTCGACAAACGGCATGTCCATTACGGCCGCAAGTTCGTTTATCTGCATCTCACCGTGTTCGGACAGAAGTTCCACTACCCTCTTCTTCTCTGGTGACAACTCGATGGAATCGTCAAAATTCAGTTCTGCTTGCTTTGGCTTCTTGGGTTCTTCAGGCAACCAATTCATGCGTCTCATGAAATCTTCGGCCGTAGTGAAGAGTCCTGCCCTGTTTTCGGCAATCAGATTGTTGCAACCAGTAGAAAAACGGTCGGAAAGACGCCCAGGAACGGCAAAAACATCCCTGCCATACTCCATAGCAAGACGTGCAGTAGAAAGAGAGCCTCCACGATAATCAGATTCCACCACAATAACTGCCTGACAAAGTCCCGCAACAATACGGTTACGCTGCAGGAAATTCGGTCCTATAGGCTGAGTCTTGCTCAGAAATTCTGTAAGCACTGCCCCATTCCCATTTGCCATCTTGGCAGCATCCGCACGGTGCATGTTGGGATAAATCATGTCAAGACCATGGGCAACGACACCTATAGTAGGTAATCCATATTGAAGTGCGGCACGATGCGAGGCAATGTCTATGCCGTAAGCAAGGCCACTTACTATGACGACATTTTGGTCAATTTCGGCAATGGAACGGACAATTTCATCGGCCATTGACCTTCCGTAACTTGTTGCATGACGAGTACCGACCATAGCAACCATCTTAGGCTGGTCAAGGGGACACCTGCCACATCTGAACAAAGTCAAAGGAGCATCTTCGCATTCTTTCAGTCGATCGGGATAAAGCGGTGAAACGAACGGAATGACATCAAAATTCCCCTTGTCGATAAACTTCATCTCTTCCTCAGCACGACGCAGAGCCTCACCACGCAGATTGACATCTGCAAGCACATCCCCGACTGTTCCAATTTCACGCAATTCATCGTCAGGAGTCTCCCACAAAGCCACAGCTGAACCAAAATGATCCATCAATGTCTTTGCCTGAAGCAGACTCACACCCTTCAACTGAGTCAGCGCAATCTCATATAATATCTCGTCATTCATAGATTAATCAATTCTTCGGCAGCACGACAAGCACTTTCGGTAGGATTCTTGCCCGAAAGCATTTCTGCTATCTCATTAATTCTTGCCATTTCATCGAGAAGAAGTATCCCTGTACGGCCTTCGCTCTTATATACCTTGAAATGCGTCTGGCCTTTTGCCGCAATCTGGGGAAGATGAGTGATGGTTATAACCTGTGTACCCTTGGCAATATCACCCATCACATTACCCATACGGCCTGCCATTTCACCGGAAACACCAGTGTCTATCTCATCGAAGACTATTGTGCCAAGCCTCATTTTATCGACAATCAGACCCTTCAAGGCAAGCATCACTCGTGCAACCTCGCCTCCTGAGGCAATTTTTGATATGGGTGCAAGAGGAACGTCTTTGTTGGCCGAAAAACGGAACTCCACCTCGTCACAGCCACTCGGAGTGAAATCTGTATGCTGAGCAGCCACTTCGAGACGCGCATGTTCCATACCCATATAGCGAAGTTGTCTGACCAGATAGTTAGAAATAATATCAAGCACCCCTGTTCGCGACGAAGTTAGTCGTGAAGCAAAATCAGCCATTTTATCGTGCAACTTGGAAATAACGGCTCTTTTCTCTTCAATTCTCTCGTCACTTGTTGTCATCATGTCAAGTTTGGAGCCAATAGAATCTCTATACTCGATGAGTTCGGCAATTGTGCGAAGATGGTGCTTTTGTTCCAAATCATACAGTATGTTCAGCCGTTCCTCGACAGCCATTTTACGCTGAGGATTCACTTCAACACCGCCAATCAGACGTTCTACATCCCCACTTGCCTCCTTCAAATCAAGATATGCAGAGTTGATAATCTTTTCAAGATTTTCCACGTCAACAAACTTCGCTGCACGTGCCAGAGCCTGCAAACCCTCCTTGAGATTTTGAATCACACCATACTGTTCGTCATCTAAACGAGAAGCAACCTGCGAAAGTTCCGATTTAATCTCCTCTGCATGTTCGAGCATCGAGAGTTCCTGCTCTAATTCCTCCTGTTCACCGGCTTTTAAGTTTGCCTCAACCAGTTGACTGAACTGAAACTCCAGATAATCCTTCTCTTCCCGCGCCTTTGCGATGGATTGCTCCATTTCCTGCAGTTCACGCAGATTGGATTTGTAGTCACCATAAACGGCCTTATATTCGCTCAGAACAGCACTGTCGCCAGCAACGGCATCAACAACACCCAACTGAAATCCCGCCTTGTTCAAAAGCAGATTTTCGTGCTGGGAGTGAATGTCGAGCAGATGAGATGAAAAATCCCTCAAATCATTAAGAGCAACAGGAGTATCGTTGATGAAAGCGCGAGATTTGCCATTGTCTGTAACCTCGCGACGTATTATGATTTCATCATCATCAATGTCAAAATCGCCCGATTTATCGGTATCTGAAAGCTGAACATCCGAAAAGACAGCCTCTACTATACATTTCCTTGCACCATTACGGATAGACTGCTGCTCAGCACGGGCACCCATGACCAATCCAAGAGCACCCATAATGATGGACTTTCCTGCACCTGTCTCGCCGGTGAGTACGTTCATTCCTTCCGAGAACTCAACCTCCAGAGTCTCAATCAGCGCATAGTCCTTTATATAGAGTCTTTTCAGCATAGGTTATTTTTCGGCCTTTATTTCGTCGTATCTTGATGTAAGGGTCGGGTTGATGGCGGTAAGGGAATCGTAAACTTTATCCTTCTCATCGGGTGTACCCTTTTTGAAGATATTGATGAGTTCGTCATTTTTTGCATCAGTAAACGCAACAACCAGCACTGCATTCGGATTCTCACGGTTCAGCTTGCGGAGCATAGGCATCTTCTCTGCAATGCGTGCACGTGCGTTGTCGACATTTTTAGCCATGTTATCGAGAGCCAGACGGTGATACTCGTAATAGAACTCACGCATCTCCTCAAACTTCATATCCAGAAGATTGTTAACCAAGGCATAACGGTTACGGGTCGTCTTACGTTCGAAAGCTGGCCATCCTGCAACTTCGTTCTCGTCAGATTTCGACTGGCAGGTATTCACTATCTGCTCTGCCTGGGTAAACATGTTTGTACCTCCCTTGAGACTGTAAGAGTCAAGGTCACAACCAATTATTATGTAAGCATAGTAAGCTATTATAGCAGTGAGGTTGTTGTCGTACGACGAACGGTCAAGTTCCAGTCGGTCGAACTCCTGATAATGGAAATTGACATTCACATCGCGGAACATGAAGAGTGTAGTCGTGTACGAAGTGCCATAGACCGGACGTGAAGCCGAAATCTGCATCTCGCACATCATCAGCCCTTCATTGTATGAATTGACTATAAGAGCGAAATTGCAGTCAATCTTCTCGTTCTCCTTGAAGGTCATGTCTGTCCATTTCGTATCGTTGATGAACTGCTTCAAATCCCGTTCAAGTGCCTCGAAAACCGACTTGTTTGTTCCCTGCACCTGCGACGTGTTGATATTCAGGTTAGCCCTCAATTCCTGCGCATTCATCGCAGCAATTGATAACAGAAAGGCTATTGTCAATAGTAATCTCTTCATAGCATTATGTTGTTGTATATATCCTGAGCCACCTCTTTCTTTGTTTTCAGAGGGTATTCATGCTTCTCGCCATTAGCCTTGAGGATTGTCACCTTGTTGGTGTCATAGCCAAAGCAGGCATTCTTGTCGTTGAGAGAGTTGAGCACGATGAAATCAAGGTTTTTCCTGCGCATTTTGTCCAACGCATGAGCCTCCTCGTCATTTGTCTCAAGGGCAAAGCCGACAAGAAACTGGTTCTGCTGCTTTGCACGCCCCACTGCTGCCGCAATATCCTGCGTAGGCTTCAGTTCTATCACAAGGTTGTCACCCTCACGCTTGATTTTCCTGTCAGCAACGGTTATTGGGGTGAAATCTGCCACGGCAGCACATAGCACTGCCCCATCCACCTTCGGGAACTCGCTCATCACAGCCTCATACATCTGTGCGGCACTCTCGACATCTATACGGTGAATACGCGGATTTTCACATTTTATCTGGACAGGTCCTGCAACAAGGACGACATCATGACCATTGGCAGCAAAAGTCTCGGCAATTGCAAAACCCATCTTGCCAGTGGAATAATTTCCTATGAAACGCACTGGGTCTATGCGCTCGTATGTAGGACCAGCTGTAATCAGAACCTTCATTATAGTAATTTCTTGACGAATTCAACGATATTTGCAGGCTGTTCCATGCGCCCCTTGCCTACTGATCCACAGGCCAATTCGCCTTCCGTAGGTTCAATGAACAACACTCCTATCTCACGAAGCGTTCTGATATTGCGCTGCACAATGGGATGAGCGAACATCTTGTCGTTCATAGCAGGAGCAATAACCACCTGTTTGGCGAAGGCAAGGAAAGAGGTGGAAAGCAAGTCATCAGCAATTCCAGATGCGAATTTGCCTATGATATTGGCCGTTGCAGGAGCCACGAGCATGATGTCTGCCCAGTCGGCCAGGGCAACATGTTCAGGATTCCACACGCCAAGAGTCTCAAACTGTTCGGTATATACCTTGTTCTGCGACACCGTCTGAAGAGCAAGAGGAGTGACAAACTGCTGTGCATTTGCCGTCATGATGCAACGCACCTCTGCCCCACCGGCCTTCAGCTGACGCACCAAATCTGGTGTCTTATAGGCTGCTATACCGCCAGAGACACCAAGAATCACATGTTTTCCCTTCATAATTCACCGAATATAATATGCCGCTGCAAAGTTACAACAAATCCACGACTCCGCCAAAAAATCAAGGAAGGATTTTATCAACAAACAGAACCGAAATTTTTCATTTCAAATCCTTGCACACACCAAAAAATATCACTACCTTTGCACACACATTCTCATACAACACAAAATAGGCATCTGATTTATGACCTGTAGCAAACAAACAACTGATAATTAGAGAATAATAACAACACACATGTTGACTCACGAAAAGTAGACACAAATGGTAGAAAAAAAACGGAAAAACTTGCCGGAATGAGATAAAAGCATTACCTTTGCACTTTCTTAGCGGTTGGAGCAGGAGTGAGGAGCTTGCTCCGAACGTAAGCTCCAACCGC
>JAZRYS010000179.1:0-36282 GCA_045600865.1 Candidatus Aphodosoma sp. | reverse complement strand
CTGACAAGGTCGATTCTTCCAATCTTACCTTGTAAACTTTACTAACTACTTAGTTGTTCAATCGTGTCAATGTTCGCTATTTTCAGCCCCCGGTTTTCCTTTCCGAAAGCGACTGCAAAGGTACTGCCTTTTCCTGACGTGGCCAAAGAAATTTGAAAAATATTTTTCACTTTTTTTCTCATAGCTGTATTTCATCACTTTAACACGTTAACGAAAGTTAATCACATACATCAGCAAAACAAAAAAAGACTGGTTTTTGATTACAGTACAATCAAAAACCAGTCTTTGAAAATATTATATTGTCATAAACTCGTGCAAAAGCACGTCATGAACAACAAATCATCACTCTTCTGCCTTCTTATAGTAGTCAGCAAGAATCTCGTGAATCTTATCTACAGTAAGACGACCATAAACCTTGCCAGCAATAGTCACAACTGGAGCAAGGCCGCAAGCACCTACGCAGCGAAGGCAATCCAGAGAGAACAAGCCGTCCGAAGTAGTTTCACCGACCTTGATACCCAACTGACGCTGCAACTCATCGAGTATACGCTCAGAGCCGCGGACATAACAAGCAGTACCCATACATACAGAGATTGGGTATTTACCTTTAGGCTCCATAGTGAAATAGCTATAGAAAGTCACAACGCCATAAACGCGAGCAACAGGGACGCGGAGTTCTTCTGCAACAATTTCCTGAATTTCCTGAGGCAAGTAGCCGAGAATATCCTGACACTCGTGGAGGACAGTAATGAGCTCACCACTGTCATTGCGGTGTTTAGCGCAAATATTACGAACCTTATCTAAGACTTCTTTTGTGCATTCATTTTTCATAATATAATCCTCCTCTTATTTTTTAGAATAATGTGTATGGAGAAGACGTTCAGACATTTCTCCGCATGGTTTACCAAGGAATTCGTGATAGAGCTTGGTAATGTCTGGATTCTCGTGGCTCTTGCGAATCTTCTTCTCAGCATCAGCATTGTAAAGGCCTTCGCTGCGTTTTGCAAGAACTTCGCCTCTGCCACGGTGGAATGGCTGACCACCACCATCGATACAACCGCCAGGGCAAGCCATCACCTCGATTGCATGGAGGTCGCATTTGCCTTCACGAACGAGGTCAACGAGTTTCTGTGCGTTTGCAAGACCATGAGCAATACCAAGTTTTACTGGAGTACCCTCGAAGTCGATTGTCGCAGTACGTACACCTTCGAAGCCACGGAGTTCCTGGAAGTCAACCTTGCCAAGAGTCTTCTTTGTGAACACTTCGTAAGCGGTACGTGCAGCAGCCTCGATAACGCCACCTGTCACACCGAAGATTACGGCTGCACCAGTTGACTCGCCGAGAGGGCTGTCGAAGTCGCCCTCTGGGAGATGCGTAAAGTCGATATTGAAGCGACGTATCAGACGCTCCAGCTCACGTGTAGTGATAGAGATATTTACGTCTGCATCACCATCAGTGATGAACTCAGGACGTTCGCACTCATATTTCTTAGCAACGCATGGCATTACAGAAACCACGACAAGGTCCTTACGGTCAACGCCTATTTTCTTTGCAAAGTAGTTCTTGGCAACCGAGCCGAACATCTGTTGAGGTGAACGGGCAGTTGAGAGATGAGGCAAGAGGTCTGGATTATGTTTCTCCATGTAGAGAACCCATGCAGGGCAGCAAGAGGTCATCAATGGGAGTTTCACGTCCTTGTCGCCCTTCAGAGCCTTTCCGATACGGCCAAGGAGTTCTGTACCCTCTTCCATGATGGTGAGGTCAGCAGCAAAGTCTGTATCGAATACATAGTCGAAACCGATGTAACGGAGGGCAGTAGCCATCTTGCCGGCAACATTCTCGCCTGGTTTGCAGCCAAATTCCTGACCGAGAGCAACACGCACGGCAGGTGCAGGTTGAACGACTACGGTCTTTGTAGGGTCGTTTATAGCATCAATAACCAGATCAATATGGGCATTCTCTGTGAGAGCACCTGTTGGGCAGACTGCAACGCACTGTCCGCAATTCACGCACTCACTGTTCATGAGAGGTTTTTCGAAAGCAGTACCAACGATAGCACCAAATCCACGGTTTGTTGCCGAGAGAGCACCAACACCTTGAATTTCGTTACAAGCAGTCTCGCAACGACGGCAAGAGATACATTTATCCATGTTACGGATAATCGAGGCACTCTTATCCAACTGGAAGTGTGTCTGGATACCATGGTAAGAGACCTTACGCATACCAAGGTCGATGGCGATTGACTGGAGGTCGCAACGTCCGCTCTTGATACATTTCAGACACTCGTCTGGGTGGTTCGAAAGGAGGAGTTCCATAACGGTACGACGAGCGTTGAGAACTCTATTTGTATGCGTATAGACAACCATACCCTCAGTACAGTCAGTCTTACAAGCAGGGGCGAGATTGCGGCGACCCTCAACTTCTACAACACAGATACGGCAAGCGCCGGGATTGTTGGTATAGTTGAGCTCGTGCATATTCATGTGGCACAAGGTTGGTATTTTAATACCAGCTTGAGCAGCAGCATCGAGAATGGTGACACCTTTTTCAACCTCTAAAACTTTATTATCAATTGTAACTTTCATTGTTTTAATGTTTAGGATTGTTTTATTCTACTGTAATAGCACCGAACTTGCAACGGCTCACGCAGCTGCCGCAACGGATACAAGTCTCAGGATTGATGGTGTGAGGAGTCTTGACCGTACCACTGATAGCCTGAACAGGACAATTACGAGCACATGCCGTACAACCTTTACACTTGTCTGGGTTGATAGAATATCTCACGAGGCTTGTGCACTGGTGTGCTGGGCAACGATGATCAACAACGTGAGCGAGATATTCGTCGCGGAAATTAGACAATGTGGAGAGCACTGGGTTTGGAGATGTCTGGCCGAGACCGCAGAGTGCAGTATCCTTGATTACCTTTGCAAGGTTCTCAAGATTCTGGAGGTCTTCCATTGTAGCGCAACCCTTGGTTATCTTGTCAAGGAGCTCATAGAGACGCTTGTTACCTATTCGGCATGGAGCACACTTGCCGCAACTCTCTTCAACGGTGAAGTCAAGGTAGAACTTTGCAACAGCAACCATACAGTTATCCTCGTCCATGACAATCATACCACCAGAACCCATCATAGAGCCAGCAGCGATGAGGTTGTCATAGTCGATAGGAGTATCGAGGTGCTTCTCGGTCAAGCAACCGCCTGAAGGACCACCTGTCTGGACAGCCTTGAATTTCTTGCCGCCTTTGATACCACCACCGATATTGAAGATAACCTGACGGAGGGTTGTTCCCATAGGAACCTCGATAAGACCCACATTATTTACTTTACCAGCGAGTGCGAACACCTTGGTACCATGAGATTTCTCTGTACCGATAGAAGCAAACCACTTTGCGCCATTCAAGATGATTGGGCAGATGTTTGCGAAGGTCTCCACATTATTTACATTAGTAGGGGCATCCTTGTAACCGCGAACAGAAGGGAATGGTGGTTTTACGTATGGCTCGCCACGCTTGCCTTCCATAGAGCGGATAAGTGCAGTCTCCTCACCGCAAACGAATGCGCCTGCGCCATAACGGAGTTCTATATCGAAAGAGAAATCTGTGCCAAGAATGTTAGAACCGAGCAGATGGCACTGACGAGCCTGATCGATAGCAACCTCAAGACGATGGATAGCCAATGGATACTCAGCACGGATATAAATCAAACCATGGTCAGCACCTGTACAGTAACCGTTGATAGCCATTGCCTCGAGTACTGAGTGAGGGTCACCCTCAAGGATAGAACGATCCATGAAAGCACCTGGGTCGCCTTCGTCAGCATTGCAGACAACATATTTCTTCTTTGCCTGAACCTCACGAGTGATTTTCCATTTCTGACCGGTAGGGAATCCACCACCACCACGGCCACGAAGACCAGCGTCGATGATAGTTTGGATTACATCCTCAGGTTTCATGTTCAGCACCTTTGCGAGGGCCGCATAACCCTGGCGTGCAAAGTACTCCTGGATGTTCTCAGGGTCAATAGAACCGCAGTTGCGCAAAGCGATACGCATCTGCTGCTTATAGAATGGCATGTGTTTAGAGTCTGGCATGTGCTCGCCAGTCTCAGGCAAAACGTAAAGGAGACGTTTAACCTTATTGCCACCGATAAGATGTTCTGTAACAATTTCTTCTACGTCTTCTGGTTTGACATGAACGTAGAAAGTGTTGTCAGGACGAATCTGAACGATAGGACCCTGCTCGCAGAATCCGAAGCAACCTGTGCGGATGACCTTGATTTTGTCAGAGAGGCCATGCTTCATGATAGCCAACTCGAAGTTCTGAATGATTTCGGCACTTTGCGAAGCGTGACATCCAGTACCACCACAGCAGAGGACATACTGCTGGTAGCCCTCTTTTGTGAGTTCCTTAATCTCTTCCGCGCTAATACCTTGAGGACGGTCACTGAGTTCGCGGAGAGCGAAATCAGCGGCACATTTTTTCTGCATCGTCTCCAGTTCCTGGAAAGAAGCAATGATTGGTAAAGCCATAAAAAAGTGGATTATAAATTAAATAATTTGTATTTCATTTTCGGCTGCAAAGGTAGCATTTTTTTCTTGAATAGCCAAACATTTTATGAAATAATTATCTACATTATTTTTCTTATCAAACCGCATGCAAATGTAACATTTTTTAATAATCCGATACCGCATGTCGGTCACATAAAGACTATGCATCGAGCTCAGGTCCCTCAAATTAAAACCGGTCATCAGAAATTCAAGTCTTAAGAATTTCCAATGACCGGTTTCTATCAGACACAGGGACAGGAGCATCCGCTCTCAGAACTCCTGAGCCCGTCTATGTTCATTCATCGATTTTAGCGCTTTGATTCTTGCTTTTACGGCCAAATGTCCATCCTATACCAACCGAGAACTCATGGTTTTTATGGAAATTGTACCTATAACCAGTCCGTAACGTGAAGCCTTTGATGTTGCCTTGTAATCCAAGCTCGAAATATCCACTACTATGCGGATTATTTTGTCGAGTTTTATTACCCACAAACTCAACCCAACCATAGTCTTCTGTCCTAACGGTGGTGTTTTGATATAAATAGCCAAGACCAAGATAGAAATACAACGGTATGACCATTCTGACAATACCACCTGCACCAAAACTTATTCGGTTGAAGGAATATTTATCAACAATACTCACTCCGCTTGAATGGCCATTCCAGACATGATAATTATTATCACTCCAATGCAGAGAAGCATGCATACCTTTTTGACACGAAAAATGCAGTGACGACAAAGAGAAATCTGCACTGACATACCATCCTCCGATATGTACCTGACCGTATTGAATGCCAAGAACATTGCCTGAAGGGGAATTGTCTATTCCTACACGTCCATAATTTAACATCACGAATTGGTCGTATGGATATTCTCGACTCGTAGTCGATGTCTTTACCTTTATGCTCGAATAATTGACAGTCTGTGAGTATAATGCAGACAAGGATAATACTACAGCCATCAATGTCAATGTTGTACGTTTCATAACAACTTACACGATTAACGTTCTTGTTCAACAGACTGCCTTATCTCTCTATTCTCGCTGCGTGTAACCTCAAGGTCAATCGTCTTGATATCGTTCTCGATGAGTCTTGATGTCCTCACAAGTGCTGAATCAGATGCCTGTAATGGGCGAATAGAAGTGTATCGTGCAGGGAATCCTTTGATACGGATTTCAACCTCGATTTTGTCTTCGTCACTCTTCTTAGTAGTAATGGCAAATGTCGGTGAAGCTATCAAATCTGCATTTTCCTGTTCTGCGAACAAATACAATGCCTTTGCCTTCAGCTCGGTAAGCAACGAGTTGAGTGATTCCTTGACAGCAATGGCCAACCGCTCTGCATAAGCATCTTTTGACTCGCCTTTTCTTTTTGCAGGAAGGAACATGTCAGAAGAGCGGATAACATCAGTCATGGTGTATGTCCGGCTTCCTTTTGCAACCAGTTCATAAGTACCCACGAGAGGCACATTGAAGATTTTGGTGCCATTGTTAGCCATAGTTGCCTGGAATTGGTCAACGTTTGCCCCTTCGAAAGAAACCGACTGAGCATAAAGAGCAGCAGAAAACAATGCTGCGACAAATAAGAGAATTGTTTTTCTCATAAAATGATTTGTTTTTGCGGAAAACCCTGGCTTCTGAATCCTCCAGTTAGGAAATAAAAAAGCGTGAAACCATTATCTGCTTATTCTGTTATAAGAGGTTCTGGCAAACCCAAGCAATCAAAATAAGCAGTACAGTCCACGCCGTATGTAATTGCACACGCACAAAACGAATGCAGATATTACATACACCATAGACATCTACCGCCTTTGTCTTGAATTGCTTAGTAAATCGCCAGATCTCTTATAATCAAAACAAAGCGCAAATAAACGCCTAAGAATCAATATGTCTGCAACCCACCCACTGTCCCTCACGGCGTGCTGCAACCGCAAACCTCGTCAGCACAGGGCTGTGCCTCGGTTTGCACGTGCAAAGGTAGCATTATTTCCCGACATGGCCAAATGTTTTCACAAATAATTATCCAATTCAAGTTTTGCAAATCACCAAAAAGCTCTGTAAAAGCGAATTGCCGACAAGCCAAGAGCAGAACCAAACTCGTTTGGTTCTGCCGAGACGCAATAGCTCAGGTTGCTGTTGAGCCGAGGCAACCACTCCGCTCGCTCTCCGCTTTTTGGACCTGAAAAGCGGACACCGAGCGGAGACGCGACGGAGCTGCAGCGGAGCCGCGACGGAGCCGCTATCTTGCCGGTTTGATTTCAAGAGCCGGAAGCCTGGAAAAATCAGTTTCGAAAAGCAATGAGTTCAGAAACAGTGAAAATAACCGAATGAGGAATAATTTACGTGAATAAAACGGTTAATTCAAAAATATTTTATTAACTTTGCAGCCGGTTATTGGAATAATACGTTCAAATGAGAAAAACAGCATTGATGATATGTATCAACATACTGACTATCATCATTATATCTTCGTGCGGTACAGAAAAGGCAAGCACCCCGGAACAGTTGCTTGAAAGGGCAAAATACATGGCGGCAATGGATCCGCAAGGCGCTCTGCTGGCAATAGACTCGCTGCACGAGCTCTATCCAAGGGAAATTCGCTCACGCCGCATGGCCGACACATTGGAATGGCAAATAGAGTTCAGCGAGGCGGAAAAGAACCTTCCGGTGCTCGACTCGATACTGCGGGAAGACAGCACAAGGTTGCAAGAGCTGTCGAAGGAATTCAATTATTCCAGAATCGACCAATATCAGGATTACGGCAACTACGAGCACAAAAGATTCCTGACCGAGAACAACACATGGAGGTGCCACCTCAAATCGACGGTAAATGACCTTGGCGAGGTTGTGTTCATCTCATACTATTTTGGCAAGAAAGAGGAACATACAGGATTTACAATTCTGGCGGACGGATTCGAGAAGAGCATCAATGATGCAGAAAACATTTCGGGATTCATGGACGGAGGTACATACCGCGAGTTCATCACAATCAACGACAGCATCGAAAACGGCATGATAGGTTTCATCGCGAACAGCAATGGCAGCATCATGGTAAGGCTCAACGGAGAGAACGAGCACGAATACGCCATGAGCACAAGCGACATCGAGGCTTTCAGAGAGACACTGGAGCTGGCCAGGCTGCTGCAAGAAATCAACCTGTACAAAATGCAGACGAGAAAATTCAGCAACAAGATTGAACTGCTTGGCACAAGATTGGGAAAAACAAGATGATAAAAGACAGATTGGAAAACGGGCACTCATACGACAGCCTGCACAAAAACATGAGAATGGTGATGGAGATACTGCAGTCGCTAAACTTGCAGGAACTTCGGCCCGGTCACATAGAACTGGATGGACGATACGTATATATAAACGTTGATGAGGTTGACGGCAGGAATCGTGAGGAGGCAAAAATAGAGGCTCACAAAAAATACATTGACATACAGATACCCATATCCGGCAAGGAAGTGATGGGGTTCATACCTGTGGCAGAGCTGAAAAACGTGACAATGCCATACGACGAAGAGAAGGACGTGATGTTCTTCGGCGACAAGATAACCGAGTGGGTGACCGTGGAACCAGGTGAGTTCGCAATCTTCACTCCAGAAGACGGCCATGCGCCACTTGTGGAATGTGGAACAGGACACAAGAAACTGGTCATCAAGATTTCCGTAGAACCAAACAAAGAGAAGCCAACATTATAAAGACATCACCATGAACAAAGAATTGGAAGAGATTTACAACCGGGTGCTTGAAATGTTGGAAGGAGGAGCCAAGAAGCTGTACGTTGACCCCAGTGACTTTGCAACGGCATACGATATAGCATTGTCTAAAGAGTCCACGGCAATATCTGACAAGATAGACAGCATCATGCAGGAACTATACCCTGAAAACACATTTGCGGTGCTGATACATGCCCGGAACACAGCAATGAAAGGCAATCCCATCAAAGCATTGGCACTATACGAAAGCTTGGACATTGATGAGATAGAGATGGATCATTGGGAAGAATTGCCTTTTATATCACACTGCGCCATAGTGGCAGGCAGAAGGAAAAACGCTCTGGACTATTTCAAGAGATACATCAGTCACCTGACCACACCTTGTGAAGAACTGAAACTCCACCTTTCGGCACTTGCAATAGATCTATACACATTCGGATGTGACTTTGAATCGATATTGGAACTGATGGCAATGTCAGTAGAAAAATTCCATACGCCTGACATACTGATAATTGCCGCAAGCAACATGATGGTGATAAACCATCCGTCCAAGGCAGTGGAATACCTGAAGGTGGCATCCGAAATTGACCCAATGAATCCTCAGATATGGCTTATGCTGACGAAATCCTATATGCAGATTATGGAATACAACAGCATGAGAGATGCTTGCCGCTACTATATGGCACTCTGTCCAGACACAAAAGACTTCGAGATGCTGCTTATTCAAACAGACTGTTTCTTGCATGAGCGAAACTACGTCCTTGCCATGAATGCAATACACAAATGCACACATATCAGGGGTTTGAACAAAGAACAGCGTGTGATGCTGGCATTGGCGACTGCCCAAGCCATGTCTGGCATGGGAAAGCCAGCCAAGAAAATAGTGGAATACCTGAAACGCAGGGAAAAGATTGTGGGGAACGATGAGAACATCAACAAAATGATTATCGAACTGAAAAAAGAAGAATAAACATGGATTACGTAGGAGCCATTGCCGCATGGTATGAGGCAAACATGAATTATGGAACGATTACTGCATTGATGACAATCGAAAGTTCGTTCATTCCATTCCCGTCAGAAGTGGTCGTACCACCAGCAGCGGCAGTGTCTGTCATGCCAGGGTCAGACCTCAACATATTTCTCATCGTGCTATTTGCCACAATCGGAGCAATATTGGGAGCATTAGTCAATTACGGACTCTCCGTATGGCTGGGCAGACCTATAATATATGGTTTTGCAGACAGCAAGTTAGGTCATCTTTGCCTATTGTCAGGCGAGAAGATAAAAAAGGCCGAGGATTATTTCAACGAGCATGGCAAGGTCTCGACGTTCGTCTGCCGGCTCATACCCGGCATCCGTCAGCTGATATCCATTCCTGCAGGACTGGCACGTATGCCACTTGGAGCATTCATTGGATTCACAGCCCTCGGTGCTGGCATCTGGAACTGCGTTCTTGCCGCTTTGGGCTATGTGATAGGCGACAACATTGAACTTGTCACCAAATATTCGCACGAGATTGGATATTGCCTGCTGGGAGTGCTGACCATTGTCTTGGCTTATCTGATAATTAAAAAGTATTGCTTGAAATCCAGAAAATCCAAATAATCTGGGACTTTTAGATAAACTGAATGATTATGAAGCATTTTGGACTGATAGGACATCCTGTGGGACATTCGTGGTCGAAAGAGATTCATGAAGAGTATTACAAAGCCCATGGCATAGATGCTTCATACGAGTTGATAGACTTGGCAGACATCAAGGATTTCCATAAGGTCATGGAAAGTATGGACGGTGTGAACGTGACCATACCTTATAAGAAAGTGATAATACCGATGCTCGACTGGATATCAGATGAGGCAAAAGAAGTCGGGGCAGTCAACACTGTGATAAAGAAGAACGGCAAGCTGTATGGTCATAACACCGACGTCGCCGGATTCAGGAAGATGTCTGGAGGGATTGAAGGAAAAAATGTCTTGGTGCTTGGAGATGGAGGAGCGGCACAGGCAGTAAAGTATGTTCTGAATGAGATGAAATGTACCTATAGGAGTGTCTCACATCGTGAGATGGATGAAGGAATGATTAGCGCGAATGGCTATGATGTAATAGTCAACACCACCCCACTCGGAATGTTCCCCAATGTTGACAGTTGTCCGCCTGTAGATATAGAAAGTGGAAAGAAAGAGATAGTAATTCTTGACTTAGTGTACAATCCAAAAGAGACGGTATTCATGCGAAGAGCATGTGTGAATGGAGCAAGCGTCAAGGGTGGCATAGAGATGCTGAGGGAGCAGGCATACGAAGCGATTAAGCTTTTCACGATTGATAATTGATAATTGATAATTTGCCGTTGGCTTAGACAAATAATTTAAATAATTAATATTTTATGGAACAAATCAAACAAACATTGCGCGACAATGCTGCCATGAGGTGGATAGCATTGTTGCTGCTCGCATTGGGAATGTTCTGTTCATACATCTTCATGGACATTCTCTCGCCTATCAAGGAGCTGATGGAGTCAACACGAGGCTGGGACTCTGAGGCATTCGGAACAATGCAGGGAGCAGAGACCTTTCTCAATGTCTTTGTGTTCTTTCTCATCTTTGCCGGCATCATCCTCGACAAGATGGGAGTACGCTTCACTGCCGTTCTTTCAGGAGTTGTGATGCTCATCGGTGGCATCATCAAGTATTATGCTGTTTCCGAGGCATTCATCGGTTCGTCTGCCGAGACATGGTTCACTGAGCATCTGAATTACATTCCAGGTTTCCAACAGCTTGGCGTTGCACCATTCTACGAAGGAATGCCAGCGTCAGCAAAAGTGGCAGCAATCGGTTTCATGATATTCGGTTGCGGAACAGAGATGGCAGGCATCACGGTTTCACGTGGTATTGTCAAGTGGTTCAAGGGTCGTGAAACAGCTCTTGCAATGGGTTCTGAGATGGCTCTTGCACGTCTTGGAGTCACAACATGTATGATTTTCTCGCCATTCTTTGCAAAACTCGGTGGCACAATCGACGTATCCCGTTCTGTGGCATTCGGTATTGTATTACTCTGCATCGCCTTGATAATGTTCATCACCTACTTCTTCATGGACAAGAAACTCGACGCACAGACAGGCGAGGCTGAAGAGCAGGACGACCCATTCAAGATTTCAGATATCGGCAAGATACTCTCTTCACTTGGGTTCTGGCTTGTCGCACTCCTCTGCGTTCTCTATTATTCAGCAATCTTCCCATTCCAGAAATATGCAGTGAACATGCTGCAGTGCAACCTCACACTCGTTGAGGCTACAGAAGGATTCTTTGCCTCACAACTCGTAACATATATCCAGTACGGACTTGTATTGATAGTTGCCGCAGGTGCTTTCACAAGCAACTTCATGAAAAACAAGGTGGCTAAAGTTGGACTCATGGGAGTAGCAGTAGTAGCGTTGGCAGTTTATTGCTGGATGGGCTACATGCGCGGAACAGCCGAAACAATCTTTGCCGTATTCCCATTGCTGGCAGTTGCCATCACACCAATTCTCGGCAACTACGTTGACCACAAAGGCAAGGCTGCATCAATGCTGATGATTGGCTCACTGCTTCTCATCATCTGCCACCTGACATTTGCATTCATATTGCCACTCTGCAAGGGCAGTTCAGTTGGCGGTGTCGTTGTTGCATACCTCACTATCCTTGTGCTTGGCGCATCATTCTCGCTCGTTCCTGCAGCATTGTGGCCATCTGTTCCAAAGCTTGTTGACGAGAAAATCATCGGTTCAGCATACGCACTTATCTTCTGGATTCAGAATATCGGCCTGTGGCTCTTCCCATTGCTCATCGGCAAGGTACTGAAGAATACCAATACAGACCTCGCAGCACAGGTTGAAGCAGGCGAAATCACTGTTCAGCAAGCTTCAGTGTCATACGACTACACATGGGTGCTCGTCATGCTGGCATGTCTCGGTGCAGCAGCATTGCTTATCGGCATCTACCTCAAGGCTGTTGACAAGAAGAAAGGTCTCGGACTTGAAGAGCCAAACATTAAGTAATTGACAATTTATGATTTATCTGATACCTACATTTTTAGGTGAAAATGACGTAGAGAGAGTATTGCCTCAGTGGAATGCTGAGGTGATACGCTCCTTGCGTTTTTTTGTTGTCGAGAATGTGAGGACGGCAAGAAGGTTTTTGAAGAAGGTTGACCGTGAGATAGACATTGACCAGTTGAAGTTCTTTGAACTCAACCAGCATACAGACATGGGGCAGTTGATGAGCGAGATGGGAGAAGTGTGGAAGGAGGACATCGGAGTGATGTCAGAGGCGGGTTGCCCTGCAGTGGCAGACCCAGGAGCAGCCATAGTGGCTGAAGCACAACGCAGAGGAATACAAGTAGTCCCACTTGTGGGACCATCAAGCATATTGATGTCAGTGATGGCATCTGGGATGAATGGGCAGAGTTTCGCATTCAACGGCTATCTGCCAATCGAGAAGGGAGAACGAATAAACAGAATAAAGACGCTCGAAAAACGAGTCTATGGCGAAAAACAGACTCAGGTGTTCATCGAGACACCCTACCGCAACCTTGCAATGATGGAAGAGCTTCTTCGCACCCTCCAGCCAGGCACAAAAATATGCATTGCAAGCGGGATAACCTGTCCCGAGGAATGGATAGTGACCCGCACCGTTGCAGAGTGGAAGAAGAAAGGAGGATTTGAGAGAATAAACAAAATACCAACAATATTCGTAATAGGATTATGATCAAGAGAGTATTTATTTTTGTAGCATTTGCGCTCGTTGCCATAAGCGTGCTGGCGCAAGACATCACGTTGCTATTCGACAACGACGTACACTGTGCAATAGACGGTTACGCAAAAGTTGCCGCACTCAGGCGAGAAACGCCAAAGGAGTTCACAGTGATGATTTCGGCAGGTGACTTTCTGAATGGAGAAGCAGTAGGCTCATTTGACGAAGGCAAGACAATCATCGACATAATGAATGTCGTAAAATATGACATAGTAGTGCCTGGCAACCATGAATTTGACTATGGTATTGACGTGCTAAACGCAAGACTCGGCGAACTTGATGCCAAGGCTCTCTGTCTGAACTTCATGAAAGGCGAAAAAAGGCTACTCAACGCTTCTACTGTAAGAGAATACAATGGTCGAAGGATAGCGTTCATAGGTGTCACAACACCATCAGTCATACAATCTTCAACGCCTGTCTTCTTCATGGACTCTGCAAAACAGTTCATCTATGACTTTGGTGGAAAGGATTTCATAAGCATGGTACAAGAAAAGGTTGATGACATCCGCCGGGAAGGAGTTGACTACATAGTGCTCATAGCCCATATAGGCACAGAGCCTGACCAGTTTGGCATCTCGACACCAAAACTGTTGCAGCAAACCACAGGCATCGACATCGTGATTGACGGCCATTCTCACGACGAGATGATAAAAAGACTGCCAAACAAGAACGGAGAAGAGGTGCTCGTAATGCAGACCGGCACAAGATTTCAAAACGTCGGAAGACTGATAATAGCCGAGGATGGGACATTCAAGCCTGAACTCATAAAATCAGCAGACCTGAAAAAGGTTGACCAGCCGACTCTGGAACTGATAGCAAATGCAAAGAAGGATTTGCAGAAGGAACTCAGCCGCAAGATAGGCATGTCACGCGTGACATTGCAGGCACGTGATTCACAGGGAAACCTCATCATCAGGGCAACAGAAACCAACCTCGGCGACTTTGTCGCTGATGCCATCTGCCGCGTGGCCAAGGCAGACTGCGGTTTCATCAACTCAGGAAACCTCCGTAACGACATTGAAAACGGCAATGTGACATACGGTCAATGGAACACCTGTGCGCCTTACAACAGCCAAATCCTCGTGGCAGAATGCACGGGTGCCCAGCTGCTCGACATACTGGAATACTCAGTGGCATTCCTGCCAGGCGATGCAGGATCGTTCCAACAGGTTTCAGGCATCGAATTCACAATAGACACAAAAATACCGTCACCTGCAAAATACGGCCAAGACGGATTTGTCAGTGGCATAGATGGCAAACGTAGGATTGTCAATGCAAAGGTATGGAACAAAGACAAAGGCCGTTACGAAAAGGTTGACCCTGAAGGCATTTACAGGTTGGCAACAACAGACTATGTATTGATGAACATGGGCTGTGACAATATGTTCAAAGATTGCATCATAGTAAGCGAGAAACCAGTTGGCACAATGAGCAAGGTGATTGAGACATACATCAAGAAGAACCTTAATGGCACTATCGGGGAAGAGTATCGCAAGTCTCAAAACAGGATAAAGATATTGTGATATATGGAGTTACTCAAAGGTAAGGTTGCCCTCGTTACAGGAGCAGCAAGAGGCATAGGCAAAGCCGTTGCAATGAAATTTGCCGAAGAGGACTGCAAGATAGCCTTCACTGATTTGGTCATCAACGAGACTGCAGAAAAGACACTTGCAGAGCTGCGTTCTCTCGGAGTAGAGGCACGTGCATACGCCTCGAACGCTTCGTCGTTCGACGAGTCACACGCTGTTGTAGAACAGATAGTCAAAGACTTTGGCCGCATAGACATACTTGTCAATAATGCAGGCATCACCAAAGACGGACTGCTGCTTCGCATGAGCGAGGCTCAGTGGGATGCCGTCCTGAATGTAAATCTTAAATCAGCTTTCAATTTCATACATGCCTGTGCACCTGTCATGATGCGCCAACGCAGCGGCTCCATCATCAACATGAGTTCAATAGTTGGTGTTGAAGGCAATGCCGGTCAGGCAAACTACAGTGCATCAAAGGCAGGTATGATAGGCCTTGCCAAATCAATAGCCAAGGAACTCGGTTCACGCGGCATTCGCGCCAACTGCATAGCACCTGGCTTCATTATGACCGAGATGACACTCCAGTTGCCAGACGAGACCCGAAAGGAGTGGGAAAAGAACATTCCTCTGCGCCGCGGTGGCACTGTTGACGAAGTTGCAAAAGTGGCACTTTTCCTTGCCTCAGACCTCTCGTCATACGTCAGTGGCCAAGTGATAGAATGCACTGGAGGAATGTGATTCTGACACTAATCATACCATTGGCATAGTGGGATATGTCATTACTGACTATACATCGGAAACAAATGTTCAAGGTAGGGATTCCCTACTGGATATATGTCAACGGACATCCAATGGGAATTATGCGTGGCCGAGAGGTTAACATCACCATGCCTGCCGGGAATTACGAAATTGCCATCCGAATGGTTTTTCAACTGTTCAAATGGCAATTTCATATTGGAGGGAAATGTCTTGTCGATATAGCCGAAGGGGAGCAAAAGCATCTGCATATCACTAACAGGGAACAAGTATGGAACATGCTGTTTGACATCGACATGGTGCTCTGGATAGCAGAATTTTTCTTCACACTGCCCTACCCTTGGAATATAACGTATAAGTTGCTGTCCAACGGATTCTTTGTCATCTGGCTCATACGTCTCTGCATAATCAAGGACAAATATTTCAAAATCATATAGGCTGGACGTAAGCACGAAGCTGCTCGATGTCTAACATCTGGTATTTTGCGTTTTCGGTATCTACAAAATTAGACATGTTCTCTTTATAATTCTTGACTTTGTATTCAGTGGCCTTGATAAAGAGGTTATGCGAGATTCTGCGTTTCAACTCATCAATTGACATGGAACCAGATGTCCATCTGGCACGCTCGTTGGCAGTGAGATAACGAGAGTATTTACTCCATTGATCTGCTGGAAGGCGGTCAACGCCAGTTGCTTCAGGATTCGCTGCCATGACATTCTCGTACTCACGGGTGAGCATCGGAAAGTTGACCCACTGAGATAGCGTGGTCTCAAGCAGTTTTATGTTCTTGCGATTCTTATCTGTGTAATAGCCGAGATAGGCATGGCCAGGTACAACAAAAATGACAGGCTTCAGGCCAATTTTGCGCATGACAGAAGCAAAAAAGACGCAGGCATCTATGCAGTTGGCCTGACGTAGCTTATACACATCCTCGAAAAAGCGGATATGCTGTACGTTGGCATTCTTTGCCGGATTGGAAGTGGTGGAGATAGAAGCATACGACATGCCATGCTCAAGAACATAGTACCATATTGCCTCCGCTTGCAGACTGACTTCGGCTGAGCTATTCTGATAACCTACAATGCGCGAAACGACACCCTGATCCAGCATTCCCGTAAGAATCTCGTCTATATAAGGACTGTCCTCATTGACGTATGCAGCAAACATCCATCGAAAATCGTGGTTGACCCCGTTGGCATCACGAACACTCAGAAGGCAGTCGTTGGCAGAGCGATAACTGAGATGGAGGTTCTTGACATCCACCTCTTCATCGTTTATAATGCAATGGATGGTAAAATCCACGTTACCATGCCTGCGCAAGCTGTAAAGCCTATCATAACGCCATTTGATTGCAGGTATTACGGTATAGCGACTTCCTATCTTCGACAAGACAACTTGAGTGGTTGTTGTATAATTCAGAAATGTAGAGTCAACGACTATCTTCAAAACCGCATTTGAGCAAGGAGAGTTAACACTTGCAGAAAAAATCAGAGTGCTATCCTGATTGTCCGACATTCGATGAGATAAGCCAAGAATGAGTGAAGGGTAAATCTGATTCTCGAAAGCGGCATTGTATTGGACATCGAATTTGACATGCGCGGGATTATATCTCTTTGCCTTGAAACGGCCACAACCCATCACAAGAGTCAAGGAAACAAAGAGTACCGGAACAATGAAACATTTTACGTATTTAGACATTTCTCCACGAAATAAATAACTTTGCAAAGGTAGTAATATTTTTTGGACTGACAAAAAAAAACAGGCAAAATTTGAGTTGAAAAAAATATGCAAAATTGATGTCACAATTGGTAGATTTTTCGTAACTTTGCAGGCAAAATGCAAAATTGTGTAATCATGACATTAACTGAGAGATTCATAGACTACGTAAAATGGTGGACCACCTCGGACGAAGAGAGCGATGTTACCCCATCAACAAGCAGACAAATGGCTTTTGCCCAACATGTTAAAGGAGATTTGGAAAAGCTCGGATTTGAGGAAATTGAGTTAGATGAATTGGGGTATCTATATGCAACACTTCCAGCAAACACAACAGAAGAAGTGCCGACAATCGGCTTCATTGCGCACATGGATACATCGCCCGACATGTCCGGCGAGAACGTCAAGCCACGCATCGTGAAGGAATATGACGGCATGGACATAGTTCTCAACGAAGAAAAGGGGATTGTGCTTTCGACAAAACAGTTCCCAGAAATCATGCAATACAAGGGTCAGGACATCATCGTCACAGACGGCACCACCCTGCTTGGTGCTGACGACAAAGCCGGTATCGTCGAAATCATCGCTGCCTGCGAATATTTGATGGCACACCCTGAAATCAAACACGGCAAAATCCGCATAGGATTCAACCCTGACGAGGAGATAGGTCTCGGTGCACACAAGTTTGACGTAAAGAAATTCAACTGCGACTGGGCATACACCATGGATGGCGGCGAGATTGGCGAACTTGAATACGAGAACTTCAACGCCGCTTCCGCAAAGATACAGTTCCACGGACTGAACGTTCATCCAGGGTCGGCAAAAAACAAGATGAAAAATGCCATTCGCATGGCATCCGAATACCTAGAAATGATTCCTAAAGAATTGCCTGAAAACACTGAAGGGTATGAAGGATTCTATCACGTTGTGGCATCAAACGGATCTGTAGAAGAAGCACAGTTGACGTACATAATACGTGACCACGACCGCCAAAAGTTCGAGGCACGCAAAGCGACAATGGCCGAAGCTGCCGCTGCAATGTGTGAGAAATATGGTGAAGGAACAGTGGAGATTGAGATGAAGGATCAGTACTACAACATGCGCGAGATGGTAGAGCCACAGATTCACATCGTAGAACGAGCAAAGAAAGCAATGGAAGAGGCAGGTGTGAAGCCAAAGGTTTCGCCTATCCGTGGTGGCACGGACGGTGCACAACTTTCCTTCAAGGGTCTGCTCTGCCCTAACATCTTTGCCGGCGGACACAATTTCCACGGCAAATACGAATACGTGCCAATCCGCTCTATGGAAAAAGCCACAGAAGTGATTATCAACATAGTGAAATTATAAATCAAACAAAATAAAACAATACATTATGGAATTAAAGACAACTCCATTTACGGAGACACACATTGCTCTCGGAGCAAAGATGGCAGAGTTTGCTGGTTTCAACATGCCTATCAACTATGCAAACGGTATCAACCATGAGCACATGACAGTTGTCAATGGCGTTGGCGTGTTTGACGTATCTCACATGGGAGAGTTCATGGTGACAGGTCCTCGCGCAAAGGAATTCCTCGGCCGTGTATGCTCCAACAACCTGAAACTCATCGATGGTCAGGCACAATACAACTGCTTCCCTAACGGCAAGGGCGGTATCGTTGACGACCTCATCGTTTATCATTACAACGACGAGAAATATCTGCTCGTAGTAAATGCGGCAAACATCGACAAGGACTGGGCATGGGTTAACAAGAACAATGCCGAGGGTGTAACTCTCGAGAACATCTCCGACCACGTTGCACAGTTGGCAGTTCAGGGTCCAAAGGCAATCCTTGCACTTCAGAAACTCACAGACGTGAAACTTGACGAAATTAAATATTATCATTTCGCTGAGGGCACATTTGCCGGCTGTGACAACGTAATCATTTCTGCGACAGGTTACACTGGAGCAGGTGGCTTTGAACTGTATTTCAACCCTGCATTCGGCGACAAGATATGGAAGGCAGTGTTCGAGGCAGGCGCTGAGTTCGGCATCGAGCCAATCGGCCTCGGTGCACGCGACACACTCCGTCTCGAGATGGGCTTCTGCCTGTATGGCCACGAGATTGACGACGAAACCTCTCCTATCGAGGCTGGTCTTGGATGGATTACGAAACCTGCAGAGGGCAAGAACCTCATCGATGGTGAACTCTACATCCAGCAGCGCGCTGAAGGAACAAAGAAAAAACTTATCGGTTTCGAACTCCAGGAGCGCGCCATTCCTCGTAAGGACTATGAAGTTACTGACGGCAAAGGCAACGTTATCGGCGTAGTCACTTCTGGCTGCATGTCGCCATGCCGTGGCATAGGCGTTGGTATGGCTCACGTAAAGCCCGAGTTCGCAAAGATTGACACTCCTGTATATATCAAGATCAGGAACAAAGAGGTGCCTGCATTGGTAGTTAAAATGCCATTCAGACATTAATTTTAATTGATAATTGACAATTGACAATTCTGGTGATTATGTGGTGTTGATAAAACAATAAACTTTTTCTGGATTTTTTGGATAGCCCCACAATGGGCTATCCAGAAAAATCTGGATTTTCCGGATTACCGGAAACAAAATTAGAAAACAACAGACACAACATATATGAGCTTTAAAGACAAGACCATAACATTTCTGAAAACGATATCTTATGGAATGGGCAAGAAAGACGCCAACGGAAAAACAATGTACTCAATGGTACAGCTGGCTCTTTTCATTTTTCTCAGTGCCGGAATAGTGTTCATGATTTCAGCAAGTGTATCATACTACTTCACCCGGAAAAAGGCAATGAAAGATGCAACAGCAATTATGCAACTGAACATGAACCTTGCCACGGAAATCATCAACGGACATGTGAAACGGGCTGAAATATCGGGCTACGACCTGACGTCTCTGTTTTTCGAGAAAAAGGTTCTCATTGACGAGAACGGCGAACCTTTCGACAGATATTATTTCACCGGCAACAAACACACAATCGAAGAGATTTACGAGATACTTGACCAGTTCATGAGAAGCAACAGTTCCGTAACAGGTGCATGCATAGGCTTTGAGCCGATTGCATATCCGGAATATGGAGAGACTGGAGTTGCTCCTTTCGTGAAATACATCAACGACTCGACATACGAATGGCTCAACCTGCCAGACATGAACAGCGTTTACAGGGAAAAAGACTGGTACAAGAACACAAAAGAGTATGGACGGGCAAGATGGAGTCTTCCGTACAAAGACGTGCAAGGTGATGTCATATCAACATTCTGCATTCCTATATATGCCCATGGCGACATCTATATTGGAACAGTCGCAATGGATATGAACCTGAAGTATTTCTCGGATATCCTGAAAGAAGAGATTCACCCTTATAAGGGATCAGAGGTAATGCTAATCGGCCCAGGAAACATGTTTCTCGTACACCCAGACCAGTCATGCGTAATGGAATGCTCTGTAGAGTCAATCGAAAAGTTGGAAAAAGAAAAGGAACAGGAAGATGCCACATTATTTTATCACACAATGGATTCAGACAACATGATTGTTGCCGTAAGTTGCCCTAACAATGCAATATATGAAGAGATTGACGACCTTCTGAGAAAACTGATGAGAATGGCAGGTATAGGACTGTTCTTGATAGAGATCTGCTGTCTGATGACCTTCTACCAGTTAAAGAGGGTTGTTGAGTCAAAATCAGTGATAGAAGGAGAACTGAACATAGCATCAAACATCCAGATGAGCATGTTGCCTATGATGTTTCCCGCTTTTCCAGAACGCAACGACCTTGACCTATACGCAACACTAAAACCGGCAAAGACAGTTGGAGGAGACTTATACGACTACATCATACGCAAGAATGACGCAGGACATGACACCCTTGTGTTTGCCATAGGTGACGTTAGTGGAAAGGGAATTCCTGCATCACTGCTGATGGCCGTAGTATGTTCACTCTTCCGCAACACAGCAATGAAAACCACAGACCCAAGAAGCATAGCCACAGATATAAATGATTGCATATCACAAAGAAACGAATACAACATGTTCTGCACGATGTTTCTTGGCTCGCTCGATTTGGAGACAGGCGTGCTGACATACTGCAACGCTGGACACAACCAGCCTGTATTCATAAGTAATACTAAAGCCCGTTTCCTTGAAGTGATTCCGAACATTCCTCTCGGCTCGTTCGGAGGTTTCGAATACGAGAGCGAAAGCATGCAGATGACAAAGGATGACACATTATTTATTTATACAGACGGTGTAACAGAAGCTGAAAATATGGTTCACAACGAATATTCTGATGAACAGCTTCTGTCGTTGTTGAACAACATACCACAAAGCAACGCAATTGATGTCATTGAACAAGTCGCAAAATCCGTCAAGGAATTTGTTGGTCAGGCAGAACAATCAGACGACATCACAATGCTTGCAGTAAGACTCAACAAAAAGAATTAAACATTAAACAATATGAATATCAACATTGAAATCAACGGAGAAAAAGTAGTGGCAAAATTTGAAGGAAGACTGGACACAGTTGCTGCCACAAAAGTCAACGCAGAAATGGCAACACTGACAGAGAATGCCGACAAAGAAATCACACTCGATTTCGCACCATTGGAATTCATCTCATCATCTGGACTCAGATTGTTGCTTTCGTTAAACAAACAAGCAAAAGCCAAAGGTGGCAAAGTAATCATTTCTGGTGCCAACGATGAAATCAGAAAAGTATTTAAAATAACCGGATTTGCCAATCTTTTTACAATACTCTAAATTATGCATAGTTTACCATTAACAAACGATATTGAACAGATGGCTGGTTTAGAGCCATTTGTCCAAGAGATAACAGAGATTTTCAATCTTCCAGAAGAATTCGCATTCAGTCTTTCGTTAGCATTGGACGAAACTGTGGCAAATGTTGTAATGTATGCATATCCAGGCCAGACTGGAATGCCACTTCACGTCGAAGCAGACGGTACTCCAGGGAAGAAACTCATAATAAGGATTATCGACGAGGGTGTTCCGTTTGACCCCACACAAGAAGCTCCAGAAGTTGACACAACACTCGACACTGAAGATCGTGAAATTGGCGGACTCGGCTTGTTTCTCGTGAGAGAGTGTATGGACGAGGTGTCGTACGAAAGAAAAGGAAATACCAATATTCTAACATTGACAAAGAACTTCTAAGTGGCTGAAATTACCTCGTTTGTTTTTTTGGGGCTAAGCGTAGGCGCATGGATAACCCTTCTAGTGATAATAGGGTTAGTGTTGGTGCTTAGTTTTACAAAGATAAGAACTGATGTCGTCTTTCTTTGTGCAATAATTTTGTTGCTTGTCACAGGGGTTGTCCCAGAAGAAAAGGCGTTTGCAGGATTATCGTCACATGAGGTGGTAATCTGTGCATCGCTTTTCATAGTCGTAGGAGGACTTACATACACTGGTTTCCTTAACGTGCTTGTGAAACGATTGGGAAAGCCAGACACTTTGAAAAGAGCCATACCAAGAGTTATGTTCCCTGTGGCGATTCTGAGTTCGCTTATAGGACAGACAACAGTTGTTGCCATGTTCATCAACGTTGTACGCCTATGGACAAAGAAGCTCAACATTGCCCCTTCGAAATTACTTATACCTGTATCTTACGCTGCATGTATGGGAGGAGCCTGCACTCTTATCGGCACACAGGCCAACCTGATCATAGCAAATTTCTATGCATCGCAGACAGGTGAAAACCTTTCATTCTTTGCTCCAACAATTTGTGGTATAACATGCCTGATTTTCGGTGTGTTCACCATGATGATAATGTCAAAGTATCTGCCAACACGCAAATCTCCAATGGAGGGCATAGACACTGAAGACTTTACCGCTGAACTCACAGTTCCGTCTGACTCCCTGCTGATAGGAAGCTGTCTTAACGAGGTAGGCTATTTTGATGACAAGGAGACATTGCGAGTTGTGGCCATCAGAAGATTCGACAACGAAATAGTCGACCAAGTTGCTGACGATGAATTCATCATGGGAGGTGACAGACTGATAGTTACAGGCAAGACGGAAGCATTGCTGCAACTATGCCGCAAAGAGCATCTTGAAAACGAAAACATAGAAGGTATTCTGATGTCCGAAGGGGAATTGGGCAGTTCACGTCGTGGCACAATAAAATCATCGCTTATACTTATGTGCATGATTCTGCTGTCAGCATTCAACGTCATTCCAATGATGCACTCCTGTCTGCTTGCAGCAGTGGCCATGGTTGTATGCAAATGCTGCAACGTCAATCAGGCAATGAAAAGCATTGAATGGGATGTAATATTAATATTTGCAGGTTCTATCTGCATTGGCACTGCATTGGAGTCAACCGAATTGGACGAACTTATGGCAAAAATGATGACGTCAATGACATCTGACAACCCATACATAACACTGCTGCTGCTCTGCATAATAGCCACATTTGTAACGGAATTTCTTGAAGGCACGGTAACAGCAGCCCTCTTCTGCCCGATGGCACTGAATATTGCCAATACCATGGGGGTAAATCCAATGACATTCGTAATAGCGCTGATGATAGCCGTATCATCTTCGTTTGCAACACCTCTGGCTTCTGCCGCACATACACACGTCTATGTACCTGGAGGCTATAAATTCTCCGACTTTTCGAGGATGGGTATTCCGATGAACATTGTGTTGCTGCTCGTCAATTTGCTTGTATGTTGTCTGGTATTTCCTATCAACGGATGAGATATTTCATACACATAGCATACGACGGCACAAAATATTCGGGATGGCAGAAACAGCCGAATGCCATTACAGTGCAAGAAGTTATAGAAAAAGCATTGGGAACAATACTCCGGCAAGAAATTGAGATAACAGGAGCAGGAAGAACTGATGCTGGAGTCCATGCACGAGACATGGTAGCACATTTCGACAATGAAGGCGTAGAAGACCTCGAAAAGCTAAAAAGAAACATCAACTCTCTGCTACCTCCTGACATAGCAATAAATAGCATAGAAAAGGTTGACAATGATGCTCATGCACGTTTCGATGCAAAATCAAGAATCTATGAATACCATATAACAACGGCCAAAGACCCATTCCTGAAAGGCATGGCATGCGCAATATACTACCCCATCGACTTGGAAGTGATGAACAAAGCAGCAATCAAACTGCTGGGAACACATGATTTTCAATGTTTTTCAAAAGTACATACAAACGTTAACAACTATTACTGCACAATTACTCGGGCAGAATTACACACTATAGGAAATGAGATTGTATTTACAATTGAGGCAAACAGGTTTCTCCGTGGAATGGTAAGAGCAATTGCCGGGACATTGGTGGATATTGGAGCAGGACGGAAAAAAGTTGAAGACATTGAGAGAATTTTAGATTCGAGGAACAGATGCATGGCTGGACAAGCCATGGCTGCAGAAGGGTTGTTCTTTATCAAAGCTAAATACTAATTAGATGTTATTAAATAAATCATTTATATAATGAAAAATAATATACTTTTACTCATCGCAATCTGCCTTCTGGTGGCTGGCTGCAAAAAAAACGGAACCAATGACAAGGTGATGGAAATCATTGGCTCAGAGTCTTACACTGCTGACAACATCAAACAGATAGCACGACTCGTGGAACAATCAGACGACCTGACAGAAAACGAGGCAAGAAATCTCTATCTAGAAGTTGGCAATTTCATCAGAATGTATGCAGAACACTTGACAGACTCGCTGAACAACCGCATCAACGATCCAAACCTTTCGGGAGAAGAAATGAGGGAATTGCTCCAGGAAATCAGCCGCCTTGGCGACGAAATGGATGTCACAGGTGTTGAGATTTTCAAGGTTGAAGGACAAATCGTCTATGGCATTGCCCCTATTTTCATTCCTAACATGTTCAAGGAATACATCACCGAACAGGAATACCACTTTGCCGAGATAGAGCAGCTGGAATACGATATGCCTTCTATAATCGACGACGAGGTGGTAGTCTCATATCAGGAAATAGCAAACCGCCTTTGGGAATGCGACCAGATGATGATGGACACTGCTTGTGCACAAGAACTCAAGCCCAGCATCGAAGCATTGATAAACAGCTACATGATAACACTGATGTACGGCACAGAAAACTCTTCGGCATTCGACTGGCGTACCGGTAAAATGAATTCGGATATCAAAGATGCGATACTGAACTACGTCAACGATCATCCAGATGCTCCATCAGCTATAACATTGCAAAAATACATCGAAGTCCTGGAGAAAAGCAAATTCTACGAGACTCCGGCAACAAGACAATTTTTCTATAACTTCATAAGACCTAAAAACAACTGATCTATGGCACAATGGTTTGAATGCAAGGTTACTTACGACAGTGCCTTCACAGCAGAAGAAGATCCCAAAAACGCAAGAAAAAAAGAGACATATCTTGTGGACGCACTCTCGTTCACTGAGGCAGAAGCAAGGATAATCAAGGAGATAACACCTTTCGTCGTCGGGGAACTTGAAGTGACAGCCGTAAAGAAAGCAAAAATTACAGAACTTGTTGACAATGATGACCCATCAGCCGACAAATGGTACAAGGCCAAAGTGATGTACATCACACTTGACAATGACGTGGAAAAAAAAGTTGCCACTACATACATGGTAAAAGCAGACAGCTTTCCAGGCGCACTGAAACATCTGACAGAAGTTGGAATGAAAGGAATGATGGGCGACTGGGAAGTGGCACAGATGGCAGAGACTCAGATAATGGAAGTCTATAGATATGAGCCAGATGAGAAAAAAGAGAATCAGGAATAATAAATACTATATATTCTATACCATCTAGAGATCTCCAGAGAAATAAAAAGATGATTAAAGACAATATAAAAGCCATAAGGGCAAATATTCCAAAAAATGTGAAGTTGGTCTGCGTTTCAAAATTCAAGCCAAACGAGGACATTATGGAGGCTTATAATGTTGGCGAGAGGCGATTCGGAGAGAACCGTCCTCAAGAAATGGAGGCAAAAGCAAAAACTCTGCCATCAGACATTGAATGGCATTTCATAGGCAACCTGCAAACCAACAAAGTCAAAATTGTCGTACCCTACGCATGGATAATCCACAGCATGTCGAACACCCGTCTGGTTGACGAGATAGAAAAATGCGCAGCAAAGATTGACAAAGTGCAAGACGTATTCATAGAATTACACGTGGCAGGCGAAGAGACCAAACAGGGATTCACTCCAGAAGAGGCCATAGAGATTTTCAATAGAAAATACATTGATGCCCATCCTCATCTACACATCTGTGGAGTGATGGGCATGGCCACAAACACAGACGATATAGCCATTATACATAATGATTTCAGAAAAATACGAGAAACATTTGACACACTGAAAGAAAATGTTTTCCGCGGCGATGACAGTTTCTGCGAAATATCAATGGGAATGTCTGGCGACTACAGGATTGCCATCGAAGAAGGAGCAACAATAGTGAGAGTTGGCAGTTCGATATTCGGTGCAAGAGATTATTCTGTTAAATAATTTTGCCACGTCATAAATATTTCGTAACTTTGCAGGCGAAAATTAATTGATAATTGAGACAATAGAAAAAAATCAAATAATAAAATACAAATAAGAATGGACAAACTTCTTTTCTTAGGCGATGAGGCTATCGCACAAGCAGCTATCGATGCTGGTCTTTCAGGCGTTTACGCTTACCCTGGAACTCCTTCCACAGAGATTACTGAATTCATTCAGGACTCTAAAATGGCACGTGAGCGTGGCATTCGCTCAGAGTGGTGTGCAAACGAGAAGACAGCCATGGAGGCTGCCCTCGGTATGAGTTATGCAGGCAAACGCGCAATGTATTGCTGCAAGCATGTTGGTGTAAACGTAGCAGCAGACTGCTTCGTAAACTCAGCAATCACAGGTGTCAACGGTGGGTTGATTTACATTGCTGCTGACGACCCTTCTATGCACTCATCACAGAATGAGCAGGATTCTCGTTTCTATGCAAACTTTGCCTTCATTCCTGCTTTGGAACCTGCTTCACAGCAGGAGGCATACGACATGATTCACTACGGCTTTGACCTTTCTGAGAAGTTCAAAGAGCCAGTGATGATGCGTATCACTACACGTATGGCACACTCTCGCGCTGGCGTTACTCGCAAGGCTGAGGTTCGCAACCAGAACGAACGCAGTCTTCCACAGGACAAGAAACAGTTCATCCTGTTGCCAGCAATCGCACGCAAGCAATACAATGCTCTTCTTGCAAAACAGCCAGACATCATCAAGGAGTCTGAGACTGCGGGTTGGAACAAATATTTCGATGGCGAGAACAAGAAACTCGGTATCATCACTTGCGGTATAGGCTACAACTACCTCATGGAAAACTTCCGCGAGAAGAAATGCCCTTATCCTGTAGTTAAGGTTCAGCAGTACCCATTGCCACAGTGCATGATTGAGAAACTGTACAACGAATGTGACGAAATCCTTGTACTCGAAGAGGGTCAGCCACTCGTTGAGCAGCAGATGCGTGGTTTCATGAACAACGGCAAACCTATCCACGGTCGTCTTGACGGCACTATCTCACGAGTTGGCGAGTTGTCTCCTAACATGGTTGGCAAAGCTCTCGGTCTGGAAATCGAAGGTGGTTTGGAGATTCCTGCACTTGTTGCACCACGTCCTCCAAAATTGTGCGACGGATGTCCTCATGTTGACTCTTATACAGCATTGAACGAGGCTATGAAGTCATTCCCAGGCGGCCGCGTATTCTCAGATATCGGTTGCTACACACTTGGTGCACTTCCTCCATTCGAGGCTATATATTCAACAGTAGATATGGGCGCATCAATAACAATGGCAAAGGGTGCTTCAGAAGGCACTTTGCTTCCAGCAGTTGCTGTCATCGGTGACTCGACTTTCACTCACTCAGGTATGACAGGCTTGCTTGACTGCTGCGTTGACAATGCAAACGTGACAATCATCATCCTCGACAACGAAATTACTGGTATGACAGGCTCACAGAAGTCTTCCGCAACAGGTCGTATCGAGAGCATCTGTACCGGTATGGGTGTTGCTCCAGAGCATATCCGCGTCATCAACCCATTGAAGAAGAACCACGAGGAAAACGTAGCAATCATGAAAGAGGAAATCGGCTACAAGGGCGTTTCTGTAATCATTCCACGTCGTGAGTGCATCGTAGCAATGAACAAGCGTCTCAAAGCAGAGCGTGCTGCAAAAGAGAAAGCTGCAAAACAGAACTAATTATTAACCAATTAAGAGATTAAAATTATGAAAATAGATATCATTCTTTGTGGTGTAGGTGGTATGGGTGCCCTCTCGTCAGCAGCAATCATCTCAAAAGCAGCCCTTGACATGGGTTGGTACATGAAACAAGCAGAGACTCACGGTATGAGCCAGCGTGGTGGTGACGTTCAGTCACACCTCCGTCTCTCAGACCAGCCTATAAACTCTGACCTCATCCCTGAGGGACAGTGTGACATCATCCTCTCAGTTGAACCTATGGAGGCTCTTCGTTATCTGCCATTCCTCAACAAGAAGACTGGCTGGGTAATCACAAATTCCACTCCATTTGTGAACATTCCTAACTACCCAGCTTTCGAGGCTATAGAGACAGAAATCAAGAAAATTCCTAACCACATCATGTTCAACGCAGATGAAGTGGCAAAAGAGGTGAATAACCCTAAGGGAACTAACATGGTTGTTCTTGGTGCCGCAACAAAGTATCTCGGAATTGACATCGAGAAACTTGAAGATGCAGTACGCAGCAACTTCGGCAAAAAGGGTGAAAGCATCGTTAATGCAAACATTGCTGCACTTCGCGCTGGCCGTGCTGTAGCAGATAAATAAACTACTATAACTTAAAACGGCTGTTTAGTTTTCTAAACAGCCGTTTTTTATTTAATCTAGATATTTTATATATTCTAGAAAAAGACAAGAGAGATGAATAGCTTTGAGAAATACGATTATTCAAAAATTGAGAGTCCTTGCTATGTTGTCGAGGAAGAATTGGTGCGCAGAAATGGCGAGTTGATTTCAAGGGTTGCAAAGGAGAGCGGTACACAGATAATAATGGCCTTCAAGGCATTTGGTCTCTGGAAACTGTTTGACATCACACGAGAATACACACCCTACTCTACTGCATCATCGTTGAATGAAGCTCGTATGGCATTTGAGAAGTTAGGCACAAAGCCACACACATACGCGCCAGTTTATACATCAACGGATTTTCCGGAAATTGCAAGGCTCAGTTCTCATATCACATTCAATTCTCTTGCACAATTTGCCAAGTATAAGGACATTGCGTTGAATAATGGTGCTTCGTGTGGGTTGAGGATAAATCCAGAATACTCTGACGTCGAGACAGACCTTTATAATCCCTGTGCACCTGGTTCAAGACTTGGAATTACCAGAGAATTATTAGGCACAGAGCTGCCAGAAGGAATTGAGGGTCTGCATTTCCATACGCTATGTGAGTCAACATCTTACGATTTGGAGAAGACACTCAGAGTAGTTGAGGAAAGATTTGGGGATTTGTTTAGTCAAATTAAATGGATAAACTTCGGTGGTGGGCATTTGATGACACGCAAGGATTACGACACAGAACATCTCATTTCTGTGATAAAGGCTTTTCGTGAGCGTCATCCCCATTTGCAGGTCATACTTGAGCCAGGTTCTGCACATACATGGAGAACTGGAGTATTGGTGAGTGAAGTACAAGATATAGTTGAAAATCATGGCATTCGAACAGCCATACTTGATGTTTCTTTTGCTTGTCACATGCCTGATTGTCTGGAGATGCCATATCAGCCTTTTATAATAGGCGCTGAAAGCGTTGAAGAGAATGGCGATATGTGTTACAGAATGGGAGGAAACAGTTGCCTGAGCGGTGATTTTGTGGGGTATTGGAAATTTGACCATGAGTTGAAGGTTGGCGAGAAGATAGTGTTTGAAGACATGAACCATTATACAAACGTGAAGACAACGATGTTTAATGGCGTTGCCCATCCAAACGTGGCGTTGAGGCGGTTAGATGGCAAAGTGGAGATGTTGAGGGAGTATTGTTTTGAGGATTATCTTGCGAGAATGGACTAAGTAGTCAACACCGGCAAGACAACAGGTCCGTCGCAGGTCCGCTGCAACTCCGCTGCAGCTCCGCTCGGTGTCCGCTTTTCGAGCCCCAAAAGCGGACACCGAGCGGAGAGAGAACGGACACCGAGCGGAGGAAGAGCAAATACAAATCTGAATTACCAATAAAAACAATAGCTTATGAGATGCAATTGCATACAAGAATTTCAAGGCAGGATATGGGTTATCAATTGCAAGATGGACGCTACTTGCATGCGGCATTCCAATGACATTAGTCAGTTATGATATTTTAACCGGTGCCGCTATGGCTGTCATGTCCAATGCTTCTTGATTTGATTGCGAGGATGGAAGTTGATTATCTCCTCACGCATACGCTGATTATCAATATGCGTATAGATTTCTGTTGTTGTAATCTGCTCATGGCCCAAAAGCATCTGAATGACACGCAGATTTGCTCCGCCCTCAAGCATTGAAGTGGCAAAAGAATGACGCAAGGTATGAGGAGATATTGTCTTTTTAATGCCAGCAAGCAATGCTAGATTCTTAAGCATTATAAGAACCATAGTGCGTGTAAGATGTGCACCACGACGGTTGAGGAAGACAAAATCTTCCTCTCCTTTTTTTATATCAAGCTTGTTGCGAAGTGGTTCATAAAGATGTATTTGCTCTACCGACATGTCAGAGACAGGAACCATTCTTTGCTTATCTCCTTTACCACGGATAATCATGAAGCCCTCATCAAAGCGTATATCACTGAATTTCAGGTTCACAAGTTCAGACACACGCAAACCAGAACCATAAAGTACCTCAATTATCGCCCTGTTGCGACGGACAAGATGTTCATCAATGTTCATTGCCCCACTTTCCAAGGCATCAATCATCTGTTCTATCTCATCAAACGACAACACCTCAGGCAAATGACGTCCAGTCTTAGGTGAGACAAGACGCTCTGCGGGATTATATGGAATCTTGCCAGTATAGAAAAGAAACTGGTAGAAACTCCGCACTCCGGATATCACACGGGCCTGCGAAGTGGCTGAAAGTCCAGTCATGCCTAATTCTTTTACAAACCCAGACAATATACCGAGAGTTGCCTCACGAAGGTCGTAGTCAGGGCCGAGAAAATCCTGAAGCATACGGACATCATGCAAATAGGCCTCCCTCGAATTAGGAGAGAGGCCCTGTTCCAACTGAAGATAATTGGAATATTCCTTAATCATTGATTACTTGTTGAGACGGAAACGCTCGTTGCCGTTAACGAGGAAGTCAACAATCTGGTTTGCAGCAGCAAGACCTGCGTTAACGTTAGCCTCGCCTGTCTCAGCACCCATCTTCTTAGGGGTAGCGAAGAAGCGGTTGCCAAACTTAGCCTTCATCTCCTCAGCGCAAGCTGGAGCAACGTCTGCAACATACTTGAGGTCTGTACGCTCTTCCATAACCTTCATGAGCTCAGGCTCATTGATAACCTCTTTACGTGCAGTGTTGATAAGAGTTGCACCCTTAGGCATACGAGAAACGAGGTCATAGTTGATAGAACCCTTAGTCTGCTCAGTTGCAGGGATGTGCAATGACAGATAGTCAGAAGTAGCATAGAGTTCCTTGAGGTCAGTGATAGCCTTGACGCCATCTGCCTCAATCTTCTCAGCAGGCAAGAATGGATCGAGAGCTTGAACCTTCATGCCGAAGCCCTTAGCGATGTTACCGACAAGGCGACCTACGTTGCCGTAAGCCTGAATACCGAGGGTCTTGCCCTTCAACTCACAACCTGTACCAGGAGTGTACTGGTTACGGGCCATCATGACCATAAGACCGAGAGCGAGCTCAGCAACGGCGTTAGAGTTCTGGCCAGGAGTGTTCATGGCAACAACTTTATGAGCAGTGCAAGCTGCAAGGTCGAGATTGTCAAAACCTGCACCTGCGCGAACTACAATCTTAAGGTTCTTGGCATGGTCGAGAACCTCAGCAGTAACTTTGTCTGAACGTACGATGAGTGCATCAACGTCAGCAACAGCTGCATAGAACTGGTCAACAGATGTGTACTTCTCAAGGAGAACGAGTTCACCCTTAGCGCCCTCAATGATAGAGCGAATGCCATCAATTGCTGCTTTAGCAAATGGCTTTTCAGTAGCTACAAGAACTTTCATTTTTATTGTGTTTTTAGTTTATTATTTCACGCTGCAAAGTTAGGCATTATTTTTCAGTCCACCAAATAAAAAAGCAAAAGATTTTCAACGAGATAATTTATTCAATGCGCGGTGATAATCAGCGGCATTTCTGTTATGTTCTGCCAATGTCACGGCAAAGCGGTGTCTGCCGTTGAATGAGGCATCAGCACACATATATATATAGTTGTGCGTCCTGTCCGCATTGAGCACAGCATCTATTGTACTGCTTAATGGCAAACGGATAGGTCCAGGGGGGAGTCCTTTGTATTTATATGTGTTGTATGGACTGTCAAACAACAAATCTTTATCCAACACACGGGTCTTCATGAAATCGCGCTGTGCAAACTTGACAGTAGGACAACTTTGCAACGGCATATCAATCTTGAGACGGTTTATGTATAATCCAGCAATTATTGGCAACTCTGGTTTGTAATGAGACTCTTCGTCCACAATGCTCGCTATTATGCAGACTTGCGAAGGAGTCAAGCCCAATTGTTCCGCTTTTGCAATGCGATTTGCACTCCAGAATTTTTCGTTTTCCATTTTCATACGCATCAGCAGTTCTTCAACCGAAATATTCCAATAGACCTCGTAAGTATTCTCGATGATGTTTTCAAAGAGATTCTGATATGTCAGGCCTAAGGAATCCATGCGCTGTTCGTCTTTGATGAAGTCCATTACCTCCAATGAGTCAATCATCAGTTGGCGACTGGCACATGCCGCAAAATCCTCAGGCAATCGCATATTATTTACGACAAAACGAATTGGCGACTGCCAACCATTGTATAGCATACGCACAACCTCAATGTTTCTCATACCTGGTTTCAACTCATAACAACCTGTTTCGATGTGATGATACATCTTGAAACGCTTGTTGAATATGCCGCATAATACGATTGTATTTTCCGATTTGAACGCTTTTTGGCTGCATAAAAAGTCTATCACGTCCTCAAATTCGTCGCCTGAATTGACATAAAACGTGAGTGTCTTGTCAAGTTTGACGTTAGGTTTGTATGAAACATACCATGTTCCAACGATACCACCTGCTACTACTATGACTGCTATAACAATCAGTATCACAAGTATTTTCTTAAAAATCTTCATACGTTTTTTACTCTAAAAATTTCAATATGCAAAGGTAAAACATTTTCTTGAAAAAAAAGCAAGAAAACATCGTTATTATTTCAAGAAAAGTTTGTACCTTTGCAGTCGCAAAAAAAGGAAGGAAGTTTGGGTGAGTGGCTGAAACCACCAGTTTGCTAAACTGACGTACGGGTTACCGTACCGGGGGTTCGAATCCCCCAGCTTCCGCTTCGGAAAGAGAAGGTGGTTCATTATAGAATCACCTTCTCTTATATAGAGGTGCTAGATGTTCTAGATGATCAAGAAACAAGAATCATCCATTATGAAAGTATATCCAAACGCAAAAATCAATTTAGGGCTGAACATCGTCAGGAAAAGAGAAGACGGATATCACGACCTTGAGACGGTCATGTACCCAATACCATTGTACGATGAGCTGGAGATAGAAGAGGCAAACAAGCTAAGTTTTGAAACAGAAGGCGTGAAGCTGGAAGATGACAGCAAAGAGAATCTCGTTGTAAGGGCATATCGTCTGATGGCAGAAAGCTATTCCATAAAGCCAGTAAGCATACACCTTATTAAGAACATACCATCCGGTGCAGGTTTAGGCGGCGGTTCTGCCGATGCAGCCTTTATGCTCAAGGCACTGAACGAGTTCTTCTCTCTTGACATAAATAATGAGGAGCTGAAACGCATGGCCTCACGCTTAGGGGCAGACTGTGCATTGTTCATCGACAACAAGCCGATGATGTGCCGCGGGATAGGGGACCAGATGTCACCAGTAAGCCTGGATTTCGGGGGGCACCAACTGTTAGTTGTCAAACCTAATGTTCACATCTCCACTGCCGAGGCTTATCGTGGATGCACACCTGCACCATGGCCGACATCGCTGTCCGAGATAGTATGTCAACCAATGGAAATGTGGAAATATGTCATGAAAAATGATTTCGAGCCGCAGGTTTTTGCTCTTCACAGCGAACTGAAGACGCTCAAAAAAAGGATTTATGACAGTGGCGCAATCTATGCAGCCATGACTGGATCGGGTTCTTCTTTCTTTGGAATATACAAAAACACAGAATTAACAGACTCATTTTCTGAATATAACCACTACTGGCTTGACTTATAGAAACCAACTGGAAAAAACCTTAAAAAATAATCTTCAAATTCTATTGCCATATAAAAAATAATGACTAACTTTGCGGCACGAATAAAAATAAACTTTATTATATGAAAAAAATGATTTTCGCAGCAGTTGTTGCTGCTCTCGCATTGGTATCTTGTTCAAAAAATGAGAACAGATTCTGCTATCAGGTCGAATACACTATTCCTGCTCAGGAAGCAGTAGTTGTGGATGACGTGGTAGTGCGTCCAGAGAAACCAGAGACAAAATTTGAGGGTTACAAATGGGCAACGGAAGCTGAAATCAATGCTTGCCTCAAAAACTGGGAGTCTATGGGCTACAAAAATCCTTTAGCAACAAAAATCGAGAAAAAAGGAGAAATGCCAATCAAGACCATGGCTGACTGCTTAGGTACTACAGCTGAATAATACCATCGGAACTAATAACAATTAAAAATACATTAAAATGAAGAAAGTATTTATTGCAGTAGCATTAGTTGCTACAATGGGCTTGGCTCTTGTTTCTTGCGACAAGGACAAGGACAAATGTTGGAAAGTTACTTATAACATGGAGGTTTTGGGCGTGAAAACATCTGTTACTACTTACCAGTGGTGTTCAAGAAACAAGCTCGATGCACAAATTGAAGCTTGGAAGAAGTTAGGTTACACTGACATCAAGACTTCATCTCAATCAAAGTACAAGACAAATATAGATTGTCTTGCACAAAACGGAAAATAACTATGAAAAAGATTCTTTTCGCAATAGCAATCGTTGCTCTTTTGGGTCTCACCTCTTGCAAGGAAGGTGCCAAATGTTATAAGGTGACATATACAGCAGGTGTTATCGGCGTAGGTGCCGAGGCAGTAGCTTACGAATGGATCACCGAAGAACAGGTCGAAACCCAGAAGGCAAAGTATGTAGCAGATGGCTACACGAACATCATTTTTACAGAAGTTCCTGGATATACTAATGCTGCCGCTTGCTATGCTTTGGGCAACATGTCTGAATATCTTGAATGATATGAAATAAAAATCAATGAAAATATGTGCTGAATTGTCTGATTTTCAGCACATATTTTTTCTTGAAAAATAAATGCAAAAATCTTTGGTCACGTCGTAAAAAAGTCGTACCTTTGCACCCGCAAAAAGGAGAGATGGCAGAGTGGTCGATTGCATCGGTCTTGAAAACCGACGTACTGAGAGGTACCGGGGGTTCGAATCCCTCTCTCTCCGCCGAAAAACCAATGGGGAACTCCAATGTTCCCCTTAATTTTTAATCAAAATGAAAAAGGGAATACATCCAGAAAGCTATCGTCCCGTAGTATTCAAAGACATGTCGAACGATGATATGTTCATCACACGCTCGACTGCCACTACGAAAGAAACCATCGATATCGATGGGGTAACTTATCCTTTAATCAAACTTGAGATCTCAAGCTCCTCTCACCCATTCTACACCGGTAAGACTAAGCTTGTCGATACAGCAGGTCGTGTTGATAAGTTCCTCAACAGATATGCAAACCGTCAGAGCCGCAACAAGAAATAAGGCTTACGGGGAGAAAGTTATGGTATGGGCTCGTTTTTATCTTGAAAACGAGCTCTTTTTTCATTTGGAGAACTATAGAATACTCAAGTTTCGCAAGTTACAATAAGCTCTGTAAGAGCGAATTGTCGACAAGCCGAGAGCAAGATCAAACTTGTTTGGTTTTGCCGAGGCGCGAAAGACAATGCGCAAAGCGAAATAGTATAGCACAGGGCGTGAGCCCT
>JAZRYS010000178.1:0-2448 GCA_045600865.1 Candidatus Aphodosoma sp. | reverse complement strand
ATTCCAGAAGCACGTTCATAAGGTGTATGACTTTGACGACATCGATATGAAATGCTACTACGACTACACCACTTTCCTGAAGAATAAGACCAAGGTCGTTGACGGGAAGCAGGTGTTTGACGGGTACAGCATCAATTCAGTCGGCAAGTGCGTCAAGGAACTGAAGGCCATTCTCTATACCGCTGAGACTGAAGGCTATCATCATAATAATCTCTGGAAGGACAAGAAGTTCAAGGGAACGAGGATTGAAGTTGATAATGTGTATCTCACACTTGAAGAGCTGCAGCGCATAATGGAGCTGAAATATGATGGCATCCATTCCGGACACGGGATTGCCCGCGATATCTTTATGGTGGGTTGCTGGACCGCGCAGCGCGTATCCGACTACAACAATATCTCCAAGGATTCAATCCATACATATACAAAGCGCTGGATTGAGGATGTGCCGGATTCTGAGAATCCGGGCAAGACAAAACCGGAAATTAAGGAGAAGGAAATCACCTACATCGATATCAAACAGAAGAAAACCGGAGCCAAGGTTGCAATTCCTTGCTCCAGCCAGTTGCTGGAGATTTTGAGGAAGTACGATTTCCAGATGCCTCATCTTGAAGACCAGGTTATCAACCGCTACCTGAAAGAAATCTGCAGGGATGCCGGAATAACCGAAAAGGTCGAGATTGAGGTGACGAACGGCGGCACTCCGAAGAAAGTCTGGAAGGATAAATGCGACCTGGTTCACACTCATACTGCCAGGCGTACAGGTGCAACTTTGATGTATCTTTCCGGAATGGATATCTATGACATTATGAAAATCACGGGGCACACATCCCCTGCCATGCTCCGCAAGTACATCAAGGCCGAGAATCTGACAGTGGTCGAGAAGATTACGGACAAGTATGACTATTTTGACTAAAGATTTGAGAGTGTCCGAAAAAAACCGTATATTTCGGACACTTTTTAATAAATACTCAAGTGGAAAGCATTGCTAATCAAATAGAGAAGCGCATTGAATCAAAGAAACGCGGAACTTTTGTATTTTCCTCAGATTTCGTTGATCTCGCGACTCCGGAAACGGTAACAAAGGTCCTGCAGAGGATGATGAAAGCCGAGAAGATTATACGCATCTGTCAGGGTGTGTATTATTATCCTCGCATCGACACGAAATATGGCCTGGGCGTAATCAAGCCCACCACAACGGAAATTGCGTTGGCCATCGCAAAGCGTGACGGTGTGGATATCTGCCCTACCGGTTCATACGCATTGCATGCACTTGGATTGAGCACTCAGGTTCCGGCCAATGCCGTGTTCATTACCAACGGTTCGCCTCGTAAGATCAATGTGGGCCGCAAGAAAGGAATCCTCTTCAAGCACAGCGACAACGCGCATAATTTCGAGTATAAGAGCAAGGAAATGCAACTTGTTGTTGCTGCACTTAAGGAAATTGGCGAAGGTCTGGCCACTGATGCTGAACTTGCCGCCATCAAAGAAATCGTCAGCAAAGTACCTGAGAAGCAGTACACTCACGATTTGCGCCTGGCCCCTAATTGGATAATCAAACTATTGAAGACGATATGAAGTTCATAGACTTACCTGTAAGGAATCAGCAGGATTTCATCAGGACAATGAGCGTGGAGACGGACATTCCGGAACAAATCATCGAGAAGGACTGGTGGGTGTCGGCGGTGATGAGGGCAATCTTCGCTCTGCCATACGCTGACGCGATGTCTTTCAAAGGTGGTACGAGTCTCAGCAAATGCTGGTCTCTGATAGAGCGATTCTCCGAAGATATCGATGTGGCCGTGTCCAGGGAGTTTCTGGGCTATGGCGGTGAATTGTCACGGACGCAAGTCAGTGACAAACTTCGCAGGGCCGCCTGTACGTTCGTGAGGGAAAAGCTTCAGTTCGATATTCGCGATAAGATGATTGAGCAGGGCGTGAACCCTGACAAGTTCAAGGTTGATGTTGATATCACGCCGGTCACAACGGTGGATCCGGAAGTTATCTATGTCCATTATGACACCGAGTTCGATCTGTTGCCATACGTAAAGAACTTCGTGAAGATTGAGGTGAGCGGACGTTCGATGAACGAACCCCTTGAAGACAAGGAGATAAGGTCGATGATTGAGGACAGGTATCCTGATTCCGCTTTCGCCGAAGGGAAATTCACGGTACCGACCGTGAAGCCGGAGAGGACTTTCCTTGAAAAGATCTGCCTGCTGCACGAGGAGTTCCGGAAAGAGACCGGTGAAGTGCGTGTGTCCAGAATGTCGCGGCATCTGTATGATATCGTGATGATTATGAAGACGCCGGTGGCTGACAGGGCCCTTGCTGACAAGGAGCTGTTTGCCAGCATCGTGGAGCACAGGCGCAAGTTCATAGGCCTGAAGGGATTCGACTACTCTACCCTCTGCGCGGAGAAAATCAATATCATTCCTCCCGAAGCGGTGG
>JAZRYS010000177.1:0-21277 GCA_045600865.1 Candidatus Aphodosoma sp. | reverse complement strand
ACATTTAGATGGTACGTACGGTGAAAATAAATGTGTCGTCCTTACAGGACTTAACCAGGATAACAACCTCATACACAGGGCTCACGCCCTGCGCTGGTATGTGCCGCCCTTTCAGGGCTAATACTTGCGAAACTTGAATTAACTCAGTAGAGGAATGAGGATTTAATTGGAGAAAATGCAATATGTCAACCATTTTATCTATAGAAGAATTGTTTGGCATTTCCTTATGACCAACAGTATTGGTCATTGATACTTTCCCGATAACAATCTGTTTTATCGCTGCCTTATCAAGAGAATTTCCCGATAACGGCAATTTATCGGGAGTATTTCCCGATAACAACAACTTGTCGGGAATATTTCTCCAAACCACAGCCTTGAACTCATTTGTTTTCTCGTTATTGACAAAATCTACTTTTACTCCTTCTCGTGTAGCTCTAAGGATTCCAGAACCGAGACCTCTGTAAATCATGGTTCTACCGCTCAACGAAGCAATCGTAGGGTTACGCTGGTTTGTAAAAACCTGAATCTTGAAACAGCGAAAGAATTTCGCTGTTTTCGGTAATACGCCTTTTGTCTGTTCCTTGCTTAATCCATATTGCTCCTGACAATGTCTTATATGGTTTATTTTTACCTTGAGCTACTGTGCAGACAAGCAACCGCTTATCCTGAATTTTCACAACATCAATATGGATATAAATAGTAGGACGAACCTGTTCGTTTGCTGCGTTGCCAAGTTCACGGCTGATTGATTGTATTTCTTCGTATGACAGACCCGACAACTCACCAGTCTTATCTTTTATACCGAATATTATCCTGCCTCCGCATGTATTTGCAAAAGCAACCATCTCTTTGGCAATCTCCTTCTGACCAGTAAACTCTTGTTTGAATTGCACTGTAGTAGTCTCACCGCACAATGCAATCTCCATTAATTCTTCCGATGTCATATCTTGTCGTATAAACGTTTAGGTACTTCGTATTTGCATATTCTTACTATCTTCAGCACTCTTAAATTCACGTTGCAAAGGTAGAAACATTTTTTGAATTGGACAAATATTTCAGAAGGTTTTTTTTTGAAGGCTGTCTTTTGAAAGCCACATTCCGGGTCAACAATATGTCACGAACAAAGTTAACATCTGTTCGTGATCATCAGTGAGACCACACTAATGTTAATTATTTTAACACAGCAAAACTGTTTCAATTTTCACCAGCACAACAAGTGAATGCGAGGGCAATAAAATTGTCGTCGCATATTTCCATGTCCCATCCATGTCCCATCTACCTCCCATCATGGTCCCATTTTGTATGAGAGTTTTAAGAGCGTTTTCTGGGTATGTCTGTGTCATCACAGCGATGCCACGGATATGCTGTTTTTGCGGCACTGCCTTTATGCAGCATTTTGGCAAAGATGATTCTTTACATAATTTAACAACTCAAGTTTCGCAAGTTCTAACCCCGGAGGGAGGCTGTCCGAAAAGTCGGTAATGGATTTAAATTAGTGACGTTATAGTACTTTTGCCCCTTGCAGGGCGTATTCGCCTATCCATTGATACCCAAGGCGTTGCCTTGGGCTATGTACTGGCTGCCCCTTCGGGGTGCATGGTAGATTGTAGAGTTTTCGGACAGTCTGGGGGGATGACATATATCAGCATAGTGGCGTAAGCCCTATATGAAAACGTTCAACGCATTTATAGAAGCCCCGTAGGTGGCGACAGAATATAGCACAGGGTGTGAACCCTGTGTGAAAACGTTCAACTCATTAATAGAGTGCCGTAGGTACGACAGAATTAAATGCATATATGTGAACCAACCTAATAACGAGCGTGGTTCTTTATCCGTTTTTGAAACGGTAAAGAACCACGCTCGTTTTACATGTACACGACGTACCGGCAAGAAGTCTGACTACTTCTTGCCGTATTCAGGGTCAACCTTCAGGAACGGCACAACTGCCATCACGACAAGGCCGAGAAAGAAGACGAGGATGAAGAAATGCTGATAGCCCATTGTCTCCTGCAACCAGCCGGCAATCATGCCCGGAAGCATCATGCCGAGAGCCATGAAGCCTGTGCAGAGGGCAAAATGCGAAGTCTTGTACTGGCCTCGTGCGAAATACATCAGATATAGCATGAAGGCGGTGAAGCCAAAACCATAACCAAGTTGCTCAAGGCCCACGCAAGTTCCTATAAGCCACATAGACGACGGCTGTGCGTATGCCATATAGATATAAACGGCATTAGGCACAGCCATGCAGAGGAGCATGAACCACAGCCAGTATTTCAGACCTTTGCGAGAGAGGGCAAAACCTCCGAGAAGGCCACCTGCCACCATGCAGAGCATACCGACAGTGCCATCCACAATGCCATACTGAACCTTGGTAAGTCCCATGCCTCCCACCTCAAGAGAATCGAGCAGGAAAGGTGTCTTCATTTTTACCAGCATAGCCTCGCCAAGGCGATATAACAATATGAATACGAGGGCAAGGCCAACACCTTTCTTTGTAAAGAATGTGGCAAAGACATCACCTATCTGGCCGAAAACCTTGTCAAAACCTGTACGCTTTTCTGGAACAGTCTCGACTTTTGGCATTATGAAACGATGATAAAGCACCATTGCTATGAAAAGTCCTGCAAGGATAAAGAAGGTCAATATCCAGGAATACAGAAGAGTCGTGCGTTGCTGCAAATAACCGATTATTATCAATAATGCGCCATTGCCTAACCATTGGGCTATCTTATAGAACGTTGAGCGAATGCCAATAAAGAAAGACTGCTCTCCTTCGTCGAGGGCCAGCATGTAATAGCCGTCGATGGCAATGTCGTGGGTTGACGAGCAGAAGGCCATTATCCAGAAGATGGCGATTGTCAGTTTGAAGTAATAAGGGGCAGATAGCGCAAAGGCAATGCCGGCCAGACCTACGCCAAGCAATGTCTGCATCGTGAGAACCCACCAGCGTTTTGTCTTTATCACATCAACAAAAGGTGACCACAGCGGTTTGATTACCCAAGGGAGATAAAGCCATGAGGTATAGAAGGCTATCTCGGTATTCGAGACCTCGAAGTCCTTGTACATTGCTATGCTTAGGGTCATGATGATGGCGTATGGCAGACCTTCGGCAATGTAAAGTGAAGGTACCCAGGACCAATTGGTTTTCTTTTTCATTTAATTGATAATTAACTCAAGTTTCGCAAGTTATAACCCCGAAGGGGTGAAATAAATTAGCACAGGGCGTAAGCCCTGTGTATGAGGTTGTTATTCCGTTTAAGCCCTGTAAGGACGACACATTTATTTTCACCATATATGCATTTAATTCTGTCGTACCTACGGCACTCTATTAACGTATTGTCCATTTTACACAGGGTTCACACCCTGCGCTATACTATGTCGCTCTTACAGAGCTTTTTGGCAACTAGCGAAACTTGAATAATTAATAATTTGCCGTTGGCTTAGTATAATTTTTCTATATTTGAACCTTTGAAATAATATTCAAGAATCTGCTCGTAGGTGTAACCTTTTGAGGCCATGACGGCTGCTCCTATCTGGCAGAGACCTACTCCGTGGCCCCAACCTTTGCCTTTTAATTGATAATTGAGAATTGAGAATTGAGAATTATTTGCCGTTGGCTTAGGGGTGGTTCTTACCTCGAAATTGGAGCTGTAGAGATGTGTCTCGGAGAGCCATTTGCGTATTTCGAGTTCCTTGCCGACAACCACTGTGCGTTTCGTGCCGACTATGCGTAACTTTGTGATACGGCCGGAAGCACCTCTCTCCAAAGGTTCGAGGGCTGTTATTGTGCCGAAATCAATGCCCGATTTTCTGTGCACCAGTTCGCTGAGTTCTTCGGCAGTATAATTCACCTCCCAGTCGTGAAAATCGACTGTCTCAAGGTCATAGTCGTTAAGCACCTGCGAGAGCACCTCTTTGTCGTCAGTGTTGCAGAACTCACAGTCAACAGGTTGCAAGTAGTCGTAATCACGGTCGTCCCAGGCAGAAGAGAAACGCTCAGTACGTCCGCCACAGCATTTCGAGAAACGAGCGTCACATATCTCATCATTATAGGTAAGCACCATACCGCGAGTCTCGTCAACAGCTTTGAGGGCATTTTCGTTCACAACTCTTGTAACCCCCTGATAGCGTTGGCAATGGTCGTCTGCACAAACATCAAAGAGTTCGTGAGCATCACGTTCATACCACCGCAACACCTCGTCTTCATGCTCGTAGCAGGCATCAATTGTCTTGCGGTAATCGTTGACACGCAAAAGCCATGAGCGGGACATAATGGCATGAGCCTTAAGCAGTTCAATGCCCGCGTTTGCATTCATCTCGCTGGAAATCACAGACTCAAGGTAGTCCTCAACCTTTAAACGATTGATGACTACAATCTTGTCATTGTGTTTTAGCAGGCGCAACGAGCCACGAAAAGCCTGACGCTCCTGACGCTGCCAGTGAAAACCAATACCTATAGTGACATCATCGATGGAGAACACGCCACTGTCTGAAAGGCTTATGATATTGAGTTCCTTATCGAGATTATTGAATGTCACCTGCTGGTTGTCAAGACGTTCGTTAGTCTCGAGAACATGATAGGCACCTTCGAAAGAGACCTTCACCTCGTCACACTCCATAATGCCTACAGAGACGAGTGGTTCGCCATTGTCGGTTGGCCATTGCTCCAAGAGGGGGTGCGTTTGTTTCACCTCCATGAATTGCTCTGGGACAAAGAGTTTCTTTGCGTCAATGGTTTCTAAATAGTCTTTCTTTTTGATTTCTATCATATTTGGGGGATTTTCTATTTAAATGTCACTTCATCATAGATTTGCTTGACCTCGGTTGGGGTGATTTTCTCGTAATCATCCATGCGAGGGGCGATGAGGACACCACACATCTCTATGGTGCCTGGGGATATCATGTAATGGCCAGGTTCAGGGCCATATAGCGATGGACGGTACATCATGCGAGGGAAAACAAGAAGTTCCCATGTGCCGTTGTTCCAGATACATACAAGATTCATCATTGGTTCAAGACTGAGGTCTGAGGTCTCAGGTCTCAGGTCTGAAGTCTCGGCTATATCTTCTGGGTCGAAATACAATGTTGGCAAGAGTTCGCTGAAAGCCTCGCCTATCTCGCTTTTTGAACCTGAGAGATGCTCAACGCGACACCAACCACACTCATTATGAAGAATAGGGAGACGCTCACGCTTGACTGCCTGGAAATGAAAATGGTCTGGAGCAGAAGCCCCACATTTAGGGCCATTATAGAACACCGCCCAGCCGTCAAGTTCACGTGCAAGGTCCATCATGTCGTTCAATCGGCCATTTATCCGTTGAGGCGTGTGCTCACGGCAAGGGATAGTCAGATGAGGGTCGAAAATCGGATAAGGATTAACCAAAACATCATAATTATGCCATGAGATAATATCCTGTTCTGCCGGACGATTGGCAGGACAGAGAAAACACTTGCGCCCCTCGATAGATTTCTTGTCAATCTTTGAGGCAGTGGAAATCATGCGGGCAGGGTTACATTGTATATACACCTTTGACCCATTATCAAGTTCTATCTCGCGCAACTTCACCTGTCTGAGGTCACTGAAATTCTTGCGTGCCAACTCCCATTTGTCCATCTGAGTGTTGAAAAGAGATTCAACCTTCCATGCCAGAGTCTTTCTCATCTTTTTCAAAGAAGGTTCAACCATGGCTATTCCCAAAGGAAGGATAATCACAGATGCCAAGATGCGGTTGCGCTCGTCGAGCCAATTGCGGCCATAAACAACGGAACTATAGATGTTTGCCGTCATCAGGGCAAGCCACAACAAAGTGAATGCCCCAACCATCACAATCCAGAACTTGATGATTCCTATAGCAGCCTTGTCCATAGAGCCAAAAGGAACCATATAGACAATGCAACAAAAGGCAGCAACAGCGGCAACTATGTAAGCTCGCTTGCCTATGCTCTGATAGACGCCATGGCCTCTTAATCGATATATGACCGAGAGTTGCCAGATGATGGTTAATAAAAGATATAAAATGATATATACCATAGAGATTTCTAGTTGTTCTAGATAATCTGGTTATTCTATAAAGTTACCATTAAGCATAACTGCATCAATTATGTCTGTAGTGTATGCGTATGGGATGAACTCTATAGAAGGAATCTTAGAAGTTACAATCAGGTTAGCCTTCTTGCCAACGGCTATTGAACCATGAGTCTTTGCAAGGCCAAGGGCAGCAGCACCATTGATTGTAACACAGTTAATTGCCTCTTCGGGAATAAGTTTCATATTCACGCAAGCAAGAGAGACAACAAACTTCATGTCACCTGAAGGTGTTGAACCTGGGTTATAATCTGAAGCAAGAGCCAAAGGCAGACCTGCATCAATGAAACCACGTGCGTTGCCGTAAGGCAAGCCGAGGAAGAAAGATGTGCCAGGCAACATTGTAGGAATTGTAGAAGTCCCGCAAAGACACTCAATCTCAGTAGCCGTAGTGCGTTCAAGATGGTCAACCGAAAGGACATTCATCTTTACGCCAACCTGCACACCACCAGAAACGTCAAGTTCGTTGGCATGAATCTTGCCGATAAGGCCATATTTCCTGCCCTCCTCAAGCATACGCTCAGTCTCCTCTACGGTAAAGAAACCCTTGTCGCAGAAAACGTCGATTGATTCAGCAAGATTCTCGGCAGCAACGGCAGGAATCATCTCACGGCAAATCAAATCCACATATTCACCCTGACGGCCCTTGAACTCGGCAGGAACAGCATGTGCACCAAGGAAATTGGCACGTATTGTCATAGGCACCTCAGCCTTCAGACGCTTAATTACACGCAACATCTTCAACTCGTCCTCTACAGAGAGACCATAGCCAGACTTGATGTCGGCTGCACCTGTTCCCTTGTGCATCATCTCGTTGACACGCACGAGAGACTGCTCGAAAAGAGAATCCTCAGAAGTATTGTGAAGCAGTTTCGCAGAGTTCAGAATACCACCGCCACGCTTTGCAATTTCCTCATAGCTGAGACCCTTGATCTTGTCAATATACTCTATCTCACGGCTGCCTGCATATACTACATGAGTATGACCATCGCAGAAAGCAGGAAGAATCATACGTCCGTCAACATCGACAACCTGGTCGAAACCCTCTTCAGAAGGTACCTCAGCCATAGGGCCGAAAGCCTTAATCTTATCTTCCTCTACAACGAGGTAGGCATTCTCGACAGAAGGCAACTGCTGCATTTCTGCACCACACACATACGGTCTGATTTCACGCTCAACCTGAACGAGACGACCGATATTCTCAAATAATGTAGTCATATTGTTTATTTCTTAAAGATTTTAATCATATCACTGAAAGTCATCTTCTTGCCATACGTGAGGATACCAACTCTGTAGATACGTCCGGCAAGCCATACCATGCCTGCCACAGTGGCAGCAAGAAGCAGCAGAGAGACAATAAGTTGCCAAGCGTCAACACCAAAAGGCAATCTTACCATCATCACTATAGGCGAGGTGAAAGGTATGATGGAGCACCAGAAGGCCAAAGGACCGTCAGGATTTGTCGCACTGTATATTCCTGCATAAAGGGCAAAAAGCACTACAAGGGTCACAGGCATCATCATACTGCCTGTGTCGCTCTCGTTGTCAACAGCAGCACCAACAGCAGCAAACACAGAGGCATACAACAAGTAGCCGCCAATGAAATAGAGAATGAACATTGATATCAACATGCCCCAATTGATACTCAGCAGGCTGCTCATTGCTGATTGGGCTGCCGATAGATTTTCAGCAGGAGTTCCTGCAGCAGGAGCATTCGAGAGTTCGCTCATGTCAAGGCCTGCCATAGGCATACCCACACCAACAAATATGCCGGTCAGCACAACCCATATAGCCATCTGCGTGAGACAGACAAGAGCAACGGCAATAATCTTGCCCCACATGAGTTCCCAAGGCTTGACCGAACAGACAAGCACCTCGACAATGCGGTTCACCTTCTCCTGCACCACAGCACTCATAACCTTGCTGCCACTGATAAAGATGAACATATAGATGAGAGTTGTCGCCAGTATTCCTATTAACGAGGCTATGTCGGCATCTGAATTTTCCTCACTGCCATCATCGCTCATCTTTATGGTCGTAGCAGTCACCTCTGTCTTGGAATCTGCAATCATCTGCTCCAAACCTTCAATGTTGTAAGCCTCAAGTTTCTTGTGCTCAACATATTGCGAAAGCATCTGCTCAACATACGACTTCACGTCACGCGATACTGTCTTCTCGCTGTAAATCTTTACTGCATTAGGGTTTACAGCCAAATCCTCGTCTATCACCACGAAAGCCCTGAAATCGCCAATAGAGTCCCCCATCTGGTCAACAAGCATGAACTTCATGTCATCATCATTCTCTTCCAAGAAAAGAGAACTATAAAGACCCGTGTTGTCAACAACTGCTATTACGCCATCGTCATCATTGTCAAGTTGCGCCAGTTTCAGAGGCACAATGATAAGAGCCGCCATCAGCAACGGCATAAGGATTGTCAGGATGATGAAAGATTTCTTCGCAACCTTGTTGCGGTATTCCTGCTCTATTATTATTCCAACTTTCATGTTATTATTGTCTTAGGACTAAGGACAAAGGACTTTAGACTTTTGTCCTTAGTCTTTTGTCTTTAGTCTATGGCACAGGGTCGTAACCACTGCCTCCCCAAGGATTGCAACGTAAGATTCTTTTAAAAGCGAGCCAACCGCCCTTGAAGGCTCCATATTTTGTTATTGCCTCTACGGCATATTGCGAGCATGTAGGGGTATAGCGACATGCCGGAGGGAACATTGGCGAAATGCAATGCTGATAGAAACGAATTAATATCAAGAAAATGGTTTTCATTTATTATATCGTAGAGACGTGGCATGCCGCGTCTCTACACGAAATTGCCGAGGTACAGCCAAGAATCAACACGAAGTGTTAATTATCAATTATCAATTTAGAAAGAGCCTCTCCCATCTTATCATAAACCTTCCTCCATTCTGGCAAATCTGTGCCAAGAGCCATGAGGCATAAATCCATATTCCATCCATCAAGTGTATGTTTCTGAAGGCGATATGCCTCACGCATGACACGTTTCCAGCGATTACGGTCAACTGCATGACGAAACTGTTTCTTGCGGGCAATAATCAGCACCTTTATGCCATAACCTTCTTCCCTCTCACGGCACACCACTTTCAGGGGATAGACCGTGAACCGCTTTCCCTCTTTCCACAAAGCCTCGATGTCAACATCATGGCAGAGTTTCTCGCTTTTATTGAACGAATACAAACTCTTCATATAACAAGAAAAGGAGCCCTCAAACCTCATCAGCCCGAAGTCTCCTTATAATTAATGTATGCACTTGCAAGGAATGCAGGTGGTGATTATCTTCTTTTGTGGTTTTCCTTAATCCAGTCGTCAACAGCAGGAGGAAGAGATGAATACTTCTCATTAGGAACATCAATATCCAGTCTCAAACCTGCATCACGGATAGCCTGAGCCGTCAGTTTACCACTGCAACCTATGACTGTCTCACCCTGTTCCCAGTCAGGGAAGTTGTTTTTTAGAGTCGCCACTCCGTGAGGAGAGAAGAAAAGCAACATGTCGTAGTCGAAAGGCTCGTCAGGACCGAAATCGTTGCTGACAGTACGACAGATACAACCCAGCTTGTAAGAAGCACCAGACTTCTCAAAGGCATCAACAATCTCCTCGTTGTTCGTCTCAGGGCGGATTACAAGAATTTTCTCGTCCAGATGCTTTGCCACAATACCCATCATGTCGCTGAGGGTACCCACCTCGCTGAAAAACACCTTGCGCTTACGATAATTGATATATTTCTGGAGATAATTTGCCACGGACTCAGAAAGGCAGAAATATTTCATCTCATCGCCCACCTTGAAACGCATCTCTTCAGCCACCTGAAAGAAATAATCGACACACTTAGGTGAGGTAAAACAAAGGGCTGTATAGTCCGGTAAATTGACTTTTTGACCCCGAAATTCCTTTGCGGTATAGACTTCTGTCTTGATGAAAGGTCGGAAAATCACCTTGACATTGTGTTTTCCTTCCAATTGTGCGAAAGGAGAGATACCGCTCTCTGGTGCTGGCTGAGACACCAATACTCTCTTGATTTTCAACGTTCTATGTAGATTAATTCAACACTTGTGAAACCCACTTAGCCCCTACTAAAAGAGGTAGAATTTCAGCGGCACAAAGGTACAAAAAAATATAAAACAACGAGCCAATTCTTCTATAAAAATTCTTAACAAGCAAAACAGCCTCTGCGACAATGCCCGAAAGCAGTGCCACAGCGCATATAGCAACGCCTATCCAGATGTTGCTGACGTATGCCAAACCCAGCCCTGCAAGGGCAATAACAGCACCGAAAAGTACTACTATAATCTTCATCTCTTCGATGAAAACCGTCTCGCCAACATCAAAGACATACATAATCAGATACATCAGCCCGAACTTGATGCCAATATATGCAGCCGAGATGCCAAGAACTACGCCAAAAGAAACAACATCTATCACAGAGCCTGCCAAACGGGCAATAATGGCCGAAACAGTCAGTGACATGCTGACTATTGTCGCAACCCAAAGCAGAGAAACGAAAACCCAGCTTACTATATTGTCATCGTAAGAGACAATACGCGCATGACCCATGTTGAGCAGTTTCATTTTCTTGAAATACTGCTTGCCGTGAAGAGACAAGACAAGCCCGAAGACAAGGAACACTGCAAGGAACAGCAATCCTGCCCATCCATTGTCCGCCACAGGTACGGCTCTTTCTATGATTGGCATTTCTTCCATCAGCTTCTAAACATAAAATATACAGCCCCAAGCAGGCACAGGGCAGCCCACAGGAAATCCCATTTCCAAGGCTGGTGCATGTAGAACACTGCAAAAGGTATGAATACCGAAAGCGTTATAACCTCTTGTATTATCTTGAGTTGCGGCAGCGTGAACCCAGCCTGCTGAAAGCCTATCCTGTTGGCAGGAACCATTATCATGTATTCACCCAAAGCTATGCACCAGCTTACTATGGCGGCTATCCACCATGCCTTGCTGCTCATGTTTTTCAGATGGCCGTACCAAGCGTAGGTCATCAGGCAATTGCTCGCAATGAGCATCAATATTGTCTTTAGATATGGAGGTATCATCTCAATTGTTTATAAAGTTCAAACAAAGCCTGGTTAGTTGTTCTCTCTTGATGCTGCTCACGTGTTGTCGCAAAGACAAACCTGCCAACCTTAGTTTTAGCATTGCGGTGAGCGACAGCAATATATACAAGTCCCACAGGTTTTTCGGCAGTTCCACCGTCAGGGCCGGATATTCCGGTAGTTGATACAGCCCAGTCAGCATTCAGACTTTTCATTGCGCCATCGGCCATTGCCTGTGCTACCTCTTCAGAGACTGCACCAACACTTTCAAGCATGTCATGAGGAACACCCAATGCACTTTCCTTAATCTCATTTGAATAGGCCACTACCCCACCTTTCAGCCAGCCAGAAGCCCCGGGAGTTTCCACTATACGATGAGCCACCAATCCTGCCGTGCAACTTTCGGCAGTGGCAACTGTCTCACCTTTTTGCGACAACAGACGACCTACAGCCTCGCTCAGCGACTCGCCATTCTCCGTGAAGATATTGTCGCCAATAATCTGCTTCAATTCCTCAACCTTCCGGTCAATCACAGACTGCATCTCGCTGCGGCAAGAGCCAAATGCCGAAAGGCGAAGACGTACGATACCTGCCTTTGGCAGATACGCCAGACGTATGTATACAGGCAGAGAGTCCTCCCAGTCAGAAATCTTCTCGGCAAGGGTAGATTCCGGTATTCCGAACACTCCAATGGTCTTATGGATAATCTCGCCGCCACCTCTCATCTGCTCAACCATAGGCAGCACACGGTTAGTCATTAGCCACTTCATCTCGAAAGGCACACCAGGCATACTCACTACAGTCACGCCATCCTTGCGCATCACCATGCAAGGGGCAGTACCCACCTCGTTTACTATCACCCGGCAACCCTCAAGCACAAGAGCCTGACCACGGTTCACTTCGGCCATGTGTATTCCGCGTTTCCTGAAATAGCCTACCACACGGTCAAGCGTCTCTTGGTGAGTCACCATACGAACGCCAAAATGGTCTGCCAGCACTTTTTTTGTTATGTCGTCCTTCGTAGGACCAAGGCCACCAGTAATAAGCACAAGGTCAGCACGCTGCATCATGTCAGCCAACTCACGGGAAATCTCATCTCCTTTGTCGGCCACTACACTTATGCGTGTCACCTGCACGTTGATTTTGTTCAACTCCTCTGCCATCCACGAAGCATTAGTGTTGACCACCTGTCCTATCAGCAGTTCATCGCCAATATTCAGAATCTCAGCCTTCATTTCTTTTTCTTTTCGCTTAATATCATGTCACGTACTTTCATGAGGTCAACCTCCTCACTTAGCACCGCTTCATAAAACTCTTTTACATTACTGTAACCGAATTTTTTGGCTATGCGCTCGATGTCATTACGGTCAAAATCGACCTTCCAGTTCTTGAACTTGCGTTCCATCATCTCACGGCCCATGTCAGCCGACCCGTGAGCCATGGCCATAAGCCTGATACGTATGCGTTTGCGAGCCTTTGCAGTCACAACGAAATTCAGCCAGTCGGGTTTCGGCTTCTGGTTGGCGGAAGTTATCACCTCCACCTGATCGCCATTCTCCAGCACCTGATCAATCTTGACATGACGACCATTCACACGTGCACCCACGGCAGTATCGCCAATCGTGGAGTGAATGTCGTATGCAAAATCCAGCACAGTGGCACCTCTCATCAGTTGATGCAGGTCGCCCTTTGGGGTAAACACGAAAACATCATCCTCGTATAACTGCATCTTGAACTGCTCCTGAGCCTCGTTGCTCTCGCTGTCAACGCCCTCCTCCATAGTCTCGCGAAGCTGGCGCAACCATTCTTCATTTTTCTCGCCGTCACTCTTTCCGCCTTTGTACTTCCAGTGGGCAGCAACACCCTTCTCCGCCACCTCGTCCATCTCTTTAGTGCGTATCTGCACCTCAACCCACTTGCCTTCAGGCCCCATCACTGTTATATGCAGACTCTCATAGCCATTGCTCTTAGGTGTAGATAGCCAGTCACGCAGACGCTTGGTATTAGGCACGTACATGTCAGTAACCACAGCATACGCCTGCCAGCATACAGCCTTTGCACGCTCACGTGGAGCATCAATAACAATGCGGATGGCAAAGAGGTCATAAACTCCGTCAACGTCACACCCCTGCTTCATCATCTTCTTCCAGATTGAATATATGCTCTTTGTACGTGCCTTCATCTCGAAAATCAGTCCTTCGCCCTGCAGACGTTTGCGCACAGGCTCAACAAATTTTGCTATATAGGCATCACGCTCGCGTTTCTTCTCCTTCAGTTTCTTGGCTATCTCCTTGTATGTGACGTAGTCAGTCCATTTAAGGCCAAGATCTTCAAGTTCAGTCTTTATTGCATAAAGGCCCATACGGTGAGCCAGAGGGGCATAGAGGTCCAGCGTCTCCTGAGCGATGATATATCTGTCTGTCTCGTCAGTATCAATTGTTATCGCACGCATCTCGACAAGACGTTCCACAATCATTATCATCACAACGCGAACATCTTTAGCCACAGCCTCTATCAGGTGGCGCATAGTCTCAGCCTCCTTTGTGCGGTGCTCCTCTTTGTAGCCATATACGCGCACAAGATCCTTGACCAGCAAGGCAGTCTTGTCGTCATACAGCTCCACAATCTTGTCGTATATCTTAGTCTGCAGAGCTCTGTGCTCTTTCTCACGCTGACGGCTGTCCAGAATCTGTTCAGTCTTCTCCCTGTCGCGCCAATACCACTCTGCAACAGCACGGTAAGACATCACAGCCTCCACCACATGACGACCCATGCCCAATTCGTCCCACATGGCAAGGGCAACTTTCATGTCCTTCAGAAAGTTCTCCCTACTGTACCACGTGAGTTCTGCACTGTCGCTGAGAACCAGAAGATTGCCACGCATAGCCATGCGTTTTCTTGCGTCAATCTTACGATCAACGGCATGAGCAAGACGCCAGTATGTCATTCCTATTTCAGTCATAGTATTAAAATTTAGATTTCGGTTAAGCTATTGGTACGCTGTGTTCAAACAGGAATTCAGGGGCAAAACCAATCTCGTTGTTCCAGTCAACAGAAAAAGGGTCAAGCCTGAATTGCCTGAAATAGTCCATGTCCTGAAGTTTCTTGCATATCCCCTTTTGCGACAACGGACTGAAATCGCATAGCCTCTTGTCTCCGGTATTGAACTCAAGCAACAACACATATTCATCCACATATTGAGCCGCAACAATTTTCAGAATCAAGCCATTTTCCATACCAATCAATTTAATGGGGCAATTTTGATTGGAGCCTCACTGTTTTGAAGAGGAGGCTGATGATCACTGATATACATGTATATCAAGATACCATAAAAAGAACTAATCTCAGGCATAAAGCAACAGGTAAAACTTTTTTGCAAAGGTACAACATTTTTGTCAAACAGCCAAGCGTTTCACAATAAAAAAGTGAGACAAGAAAATTCTTGTCTCACTTCCAAATATACCAGAACTGTTTTATTTACTTTTTAAATCATTATATGCAATTTAGTTATTTAGTAAATTCTATCACAAGTCCTGTAACCCTCACCGAATTTTTCGATGAAAAAGCAGTGTTGCGTACCACCTCTTCAAGAGTCACATTTATGAGTGCCTGAGAACCTTGCAGATTTGCTTCCTTCAAAAGGGCTGCATACGCACTCTGTTCAAGTTGGTCTTTCTTGAATTTAGTAGTGTTTTTGAAGTAAACGGTTGTCTCGACCACCTTCACGACTCTGAAATTGTTTTGCGACAAGACCACTTGTGTCTGATTCAGATTCGTGTTTGAAGTGTAAGCACGATAGAATCCGTTTGAACAGCCTGTCAGACAGAGCATGGCAGCAATTGCTGCACTGACAAATACTTTCTTCATAGTTTTGTGTAATTAAAAACTCCTCTTCAGATTATCCATAAACAATCACCTAAGCCAGTATGTGTCGTTATCCCAGCAAATTGTAAAACCTTCTTCAGTCAAAGGGACGTTTGCCAAATGCTCTGTTGGATAAAGTACGTATCCATCTGCTTGCGTTAAACGTATAATAAACGAATAACCAGTGAGCTCGTATGTCTTGGTCTCGTTCTTATTGCCAGAAATGTCAAACTGGTCTGCAAAATTCTTGCTCTCTACAGCCACATGATAATTGTCTCCACTTTGGTTGCTGAAGACTATCTTGCCAGTTTTAGGCTTAGAATTATCTCCTGATGTTCCATTTGATGTAGGAGAGTTTGTCTGACTGCATCCGCAAAGGATGGTTACTGCCACAACGGCAACGAAAAGTTTCAATACCTTTTTCATAATTAATTATTATTAAGTTGTTAAACAAAAAAAGCGTGGACTCAGTCCTCGCTTTTGAAAGGTATTTGGCGTAACCTGAAACATGCGATGAAATGAGCCCACGCAATAGCAGCACGGGCATCTCATACGTCATCTCTTCATGTTTCGTAAAATCGCCAAATTCTATCAAAAGAAGAAAGACAGCAGAAATGCTTTTATTTTCGACCGCAAAGGTAGGCATTATTTTCCACCTGACAAAACAATTCGAATAAAATTTTTTATTTTTATGCTCGTACAATATAACGGGGAGTTCATACAACGGAGGCAAAAAAGCTTGGCCATGTCTAGCAGAAGCAGTAACTTTGCATCGTCAAAACAAACAAATTACATGTTATGGAAAATGAGGTAATTTCTATCCGTCTCATGCAGACGAGATCACTGGAACATCTATGGAACAGGCAAAAGGGAGAGCCTGAACTGAGTTTTCATGAGTTTACCGAACTGCTGGCAGCAAGACCTGTAGAGGTCCGTTTCTTCCGTCGGGATGACGACCAAGCCACCGGCCGGCCTCAGCAACGGCTTGTCATACGGATAAACGGACATACGTCTATCGAAATGCGATGTCGCACGTTTGTATATCAATGCAAAGACGGAAACAGCATAAAACTTTTCTCTATTGGGGGAATACGCGAAATCATCTCATACGATATAGATGAAAGAAACATGATTGCAGCAACATGCAACGTTAGGTTGCTCAACTGGCATACAATAGGAGACGTCAGCAGCGACAGCAATATCGAAAATGAATTGATAGAATCAATCGGCAAGATGGAAGTTTCGTATGCCATAAAAGGCAATGCCGACATCCACCTTGTACGGCAATATCTCGAGACCAGGCAGAGGCAAGGCGACCAAGAGGTCATAGAAGTAATCCATGCCTTCAACAGGATTGTCAATCCTGAAAAATACAGGTCAACGTGACCAGATTATATAGTTTGCCGATTTAGGATATTTGCGGGAACTCCAGTCGCCAACCAGTTCGCAGTGCCCATCAATATTGCGATACCATCCTTTGGCATTCTCGGCACTTTGCAGAGATATGGCATGTTCAACTCCAAGATCCTGCAGCAGTTGCGAGAAATCGTACAGCGAGCATCTGTCCATGCAGTGGACAACAAACAATCTGTTTTCTTTCTGACAGAGTGCACGGCACATGAATATTCCACGTTTCTCGTTTATCACAATACGCCCGCTATCCACCAGAGCCCGCTGACGGAAGAATGAGCCTTTCATATTTATTGCCCGTTCAAACAATGGCGAATTTTCTGAGATTCCAATAGTGACAGTATCACCGATGATGGCGCAGAAGCCTTTTTTAGACAATCCTGTGCTCAAGATTTCGCCATCAACGACAAATGCCCCTACTATCTTGTCGTTCATTCCTGCATCTGCCGCAGCAAAGCACAACAAGGTATTTGCTGTGTCCTTTATGACTTCATAACCCATCACAAGTTGTGGCTTGCTCCCTGTTGGAGGGATGTACAGACACACTTTGATGTCGTTGATGACAGTGTCTATCACACTCAATGTCGAATCTGTCGTAACAAGTTCAAGATCTGCATTCTGCTGCAATGGTTCATCAATCTCCCTCGGCTGTTGAGGAACCTCCGTCACCTGCACATCCTCATCTTCCGTAAAGAATTTGTCGTAACCCAGATATGCGAGAAATCCAACGATTGCAATGGCTGGTATCAGCAACAGCCATTTAGGGTTGAAATGGTGATCGTCACCATAGAAATAGATATTGTCACTCATTTTTCCAATCCTTTTTTAAGTTCAATTAAATTGTCCCTTCCTGCGTCTTCCAACTTATAGACGTTATGGTCGCTGTCCATAAGGTAAAGCATAGAGTTGGTAATGTCAATCTTGAAGATGTAGTTGATGTTGACAATGTAGCTGCGTCCTATTCGCACCAGACTTTTTCGTATATCGTTTTTCGATTTCTTTATCATCTCGTGTAACGCACCAAGCTGCACTGCCACAGTGATGTCAACCCTGCCACGAGGTGTTCCATCCCCTTTTTCGGACTTATTCTTGTCCGCCCGCATAGGCGGCCTGTTGGTCAGCCAGAAAGTGCTGTAATTACCTGACGCCTCAATGAACAGCAGTTCCTTGACGCTAATCACATACGTCTCCCGCGAATTCGGTATTATCAATGTTGGCTCCATACAAAATCAGTTGTGTTTTTCAGACTACAAAGGTAGTTCATTTTTGCGACATGGCAAAATCTTTACTATATAGATTAATGAAGAAATCACATTGGCTGAAACTTGAATACTTGTTGCTGTAATTCTGATGGCTTCAAGTACATAAGCATATAGATTGGCAGGTAAGTGATTCGACCTTTTGTCTCGATGTTGCCATTTATGAAGACTAAGGCTTCTCTTATCGCATATTCTTCATTTTCCAGTACATTGTTCAACGCATTGTGGTGCTTATAGTCTTTGCCAGACTTTATCTCTATCGGCAGTACTGCCCCTTCATGTTCAATTACGAAATCCAATTCTCCCTGCTTCTTGCTGTTGAAATAATATAGTTTGTATCCATGAGCCTTAAGTTCCTGTGCCGCAAGATTTTCGAATACAGACCCATAGTTTATGTTCGTTACGCTAGTAAGCATCTTCAATGCGAAATCACCTGCATACTGACATGCCAAAAGACCGGTGTCATTCTGAAACAACTTGAAAAGATTGCGTTGCTCTCCGAGTTTCAGTGGCAGGCGAGGCTCTTCAACATTGTATGTCGGCAAAGCCACACCTGCGTCAGCCAGCCACAGGAAACTATTCTTCATCCTGTCAAACTTGGCATGTTCATTCAGCGACTTCAATATGAAGCGTTTGTTCTTGGCATTCAGTTCAGACGGTATAAGGTCGAAGAGATCTTTTACGTACAGTTTGTTCTCCGGGTCATATTGCGCTATGTCACGCCTATAAGTGTTCAGTATCTGCCGCTGAGACGCTTGCACACTCTTTATGTCATTTGTCATCAGATACTTCTGGACTGCTTCTGGCATACCACCCACAACAAGATATAGTTGCACCAGTTCAAGCATCTTACTGTGAACTACAGCATCAACAGGTTTCTTTGCCCGATAACATTCCTCAAGATGTTGCATCACATCATCACTCATGCCTACAGCATTGGCAAACTCCTCAAGGTCTAACGGGAACATCTCCTTTTCCGCCATGTAACCGACTGGCACACTGCGAATATCCTTCAGTTCAACTCCAAGTAGCGAACCACTCATGACGTACCTGTAACTACCTTCATCTACAAGAAACTTTATTGCCGTGACTATCTCGGGACACTTCTGCACCTCGTCGAAGAAAATGAGTGTCTTGCCAGGAACCAATCGCTTGCCTGTTGCGGCAGAGATACGAAGCAGTATTTCCTTTGCGTTTCTTGGATTTTCAAACAATGCCACCAGCTTTGGTTCCTCGATGAAATTAAGTTCCACTACACTTTCAAAACATTCCTTTCCTATCTCACGGATGGCAAAGGTTTTGCCAACCTGTCGAGCACCAGTGATGAGCAGGGATTTCTTCTCATTGTGAAAGAAATCTCGCATAAATTCATATATTTTCCTGTTCAGCATAGTGTATTTTGCCGTTTTTCCAACCCTAAATCTGACTTTTTTGCCGTTTTTCCAACCCTAAATTTGGCGTTTTTTGCCGTTTTTCCAACTTTTCAGGACAACGCAATTACGTCAACGGCACTCCTCGACATCATTTAGATCATTGAATATCTGTCAAATACTACAAAATATTGATTTAACATCCTAATGCCGCAAAGGTAGTCCTTTTTTGCGACATGGCAAAGTTTTTATCATAAAAATTCTATTGCCCTCACCTCGTTGACCACCATGTAACTATGAGCATTGTGCTTCAATCCGTTGTTGGTTATCATCGTAAGCCTGACTGTCTTGCGTTTGCCAAGTGTCGATTGCAGGGCCTGCACCTTTCTTGCAAGTTCCAGTTCATATTCTGCCGTAATGGCGTATTCTGCCACATTATATTTCATTTCGCATAAATTGACGGTGTTGTCTGCACGCTCAATGACAATGTCAACCTGTGCTCCAGGTTCTTCTCCGGCAGGTGTACGCCATGAGTATGCACCACAAGCCATGCCGTTTATGCCTAAAACCTGTTTGATTTCGTCCAGATGGTTTACACACAACATCTCAAAGGCAAGTCCCGACCAGTTGTAATAGAGAGGTGACATCAGCGTATGTGTCCAGAATGAGTCGTCACTGTTTTTTTTCTTCTCAACTATGCTGAAGTTGAAATATACGAACGGATCAATAAGCTGATATGTCTCAAGTCGCGATTTGCGGTTCAGGTTGGTATATGAGCGGATGAAACTGCACTCTTCGAGTTCTCGCAACATCTTTGTCAGTCGTGCATTGTTGTTCAGTTTTGTGATTTCAATCAATTCAGAGCGTGTGAGACCCCTCTTTTTTGTCGATAATGCAATGATGATAGACTCGTAATCCTCGCTGTGACGGAAAAGTGAACGGAAAAGATTGAACATTTCGTTGCGCAACTCGCCAGAAGACGAGAATATCAACCGGTCAATATTCTGTGCCACACTCATTTGCTTGTCCATCAACGACAGATAGTAAGGAATGCCCCCAAAAACCATATAGCATTCCATTATCTCACGTTCACCGTAAGGAAAGCCGTATGTGCGGAAATATTCCTTGCATTCGCTGAGTTTGAAAGGCTTGATTACTACCTGGTGTGTCACCCGGTTATGAAGTCCTCCATGGCTGTTTATCACATTGTCAAGCATCCAACTGGTTGCACTGCCGCAGACTATCAGTTTTATATCGTCACGCCATGCCGCCCAACTATTCCAGAAATGTTCAAGTGCAGAGATGAATCTTGAATTTGGGGTGTCCATCCACGGCATCTCGTCAATGAAAATGATTTTAGTCTTCACCTTGAGCTTTGAAAGATAGTTGGCCAGGTTTTCGAAAGCCGAAAGCCAGTCTGTACTGCTTGGCGATTCTGGTGAATAATGCCGCAAAGCAGAATCAAAGTTCAAAAGTTGCGTCTCGTTTGACACATTGTTCATTCCAGACACAATAAAAGATGCTCTTTCTTTGATTATTTGGCGTATCAGAAACGTTTTGCCTACACGTCTGCGACCATAAACAGCAATGAATTCTGATTTTTCCGATGAAAGATATGAATCTATCATTTTTATTTCTTCCTGTCTTCCAATAAGTTGTTCTTTCATACCAGCGGGATTTTTTACTGCTGCAAAGGTAATAAGTTTCCCTGAACTGAGCAAGAAAAACAGGATAAAAGTGCTGAAACGATAAAAATTTTGTTGATTTCAGCACTTTTGTCGTATAGAAAAGTGCTGAAACGGCAATAATTTTGTTGATTTCAGCACTTTTGTCGTATAGAAAACAAAATTTGGGATGATGTTTTAGCGGATTTAAAACTGTAACCTTTTTTGTTGTTTTTGGCACTTAACATATTATCACACTGACAATTACAGGCGTTACAGTTAGCCAAATAACTGTAACTAACTGTAACCATTATTCAGTTAAATTCCTATCTGTAAGATATTTACAAAGGTTACAATTAATATGACTAACTGTAACCTTTTTTGAAACGAAAAAACCACTTGTCTTTTCCTGAAAAAAGTTGACGGATTTTGGATAAAAAAACTGTTTTTCTTGACGATTTTCTGTAACCGTTGACATTTTTCCTAAATTTGTTGTCATCTTCCTAAATTACTTGACTTCGTCCTGTTTTTGTTTACATGC
>JAZRYS010000176.1:0-18628 GCA_045600865.1 Candidatus Aphodosoma sp. | reverse complement strand
TTTTGCCTTGGCGGGGGCTCGAGCCCCCGCCAAGGCAAAAAATCCAACATATCGTCAACCTTAAATAGGAATTATATTAATTTTTGTCAACCAGTATCAGTAATAAGAGCTGAATAGTCAACCTAAATCAGGAAACTACAGTGAAGTGATAATACGCAATGCGTCTCCCATGCTTCTCCCATTCACCGTCCTTCCATCGTCCTACCAAAGCCCTTTTTTCTCCCATTACTTCCCATCTGAATGGGCGGCAATGGGAAAAAATGGGACATCAATGGGAAAACAGAGGGAGATGCTAAAACCTACGATCTGAGGTAATTGAATGAAACAAGGCACTTTGGCTTTTGTGGATTATCTGCTGTAGATGATAGTGGCTACAATTGTCCTGACTCGACAAGGTTGATTATCTCTTCGTAGACCGGATCTTCCTTTGCGTCGCCGAACTTCTGCTTGAGGTCACCACCGCAGAGCTTTGCAAAGAGCTGGTAGAATCCCGCTCTGAATCGGCCACGGTATGCCTTTACAAGTTCGTATGAAGTCTCGTCAAGATCGCGGTCGAGCAGTCTTATCACAAGCATTCCCTGTCGCAGGGTCAGTTCGCTCATTTGGTCGTAGTTTTCCTTATATATCTTTCTCTCCCAGTGAGCCATATACTTGTCTCGTTGCTTCTTTGTATCCATCTTCATCAGCGTGTCGTTAGTTCTTCTCATCACGCCTTCAATATATTCAACAACTGGCAATGCCACCTTCACATCTCTGACCATGCGGTCGTAACGTCTTTTTTCGCGCTTGTTTTTGAATACTCTTTTTGGATAGACCCAGATGTTCGACATGTTGTAACACGGCATGGTATCGCCATGTTCAATCACGCACAACACCAGCAACTTTCCATCATCACTAATCTTGCTTTGCGTAGGAGTGATTTTGATACTGTAGCGTGGATTGATTATCTTGGCGTTAGCCTTGGAGACAAATATCTGTCCGTACATGCCGGTGGCAGCAATAGCCATAAATAATACCAAAAACAATCTCTTCATAGCAATAAGTTTTTTTCTTCTATAGACAAGCGGGAGTCACGAAAGGTTTAATCATCATCTGCCGCCCAATGCCACGAAGAGGTCAACCTGCGACTGCATCAGGGCTGTCTGGTTCTGGATGAGAGCAAGCTGTGCTGTCAGAAGGTCGTTTTGTGCCGTGAGCACTTCCAGATAGGTGCCGCTGCCGAGGTGCATCTTGGTCTCTGTTGCATCCAAGGCCCTGTTCATGGCTTGTACCTGACTGATATAATCGTTTGTCATCAGTGCATGGTATTTCTTTGATGCAAGGGCATTGTTCACCTCAGTGCCTGCCTTCAGAAGTGCGTTGGCATAACCCCACTGCATTTCTTCCAACTGACTCTTGCTTATGCGTACTTCCATGATGTTCTTGCCTGAGTTGAATATTGGCTGCATCAGCGAGCCTATGGCTTGGAAGATAAAGCCGCCATTCAGGCCTATGTTGCCTGAGAGGGTGATGTTCGGACAGCAGTTTGCGCGAGCAAGGTTGACACCATAGAATGCCTGTTCCAGCTGGTGCTCGGCTGCACGCACGTCAGGACGGCTCTTGAGTGCCTGAAGGTTGACTGTTGCCAATGTTTCGTTCAGTGTCTGGTTATTCAGTCTGCCGCGGGCGATGACGGCATTGTCGCTCGACAGAAGCAGCCTCATGGAATTTTCGGCCGTAACGCGAGAGAGACGCAACGCGTTGCCATTGGCCTTGGTGGAGTAGTATGCTCCCTCGAACTGTGCCACGGCAGCCTCGTCCGTCATGGCAGCCTCTTTCATCTCCTTCATTGTCTCGACGCTCTTGCTCCAGTATAATTCGGCAGAGTCGTTGGCTATTATCTGTGCATCAAGCATCAGCAATGTATAGTATGTCTGTGCAACAGCGGCAATGAGCTCTGAGCGTGCTGCCTGTTCGTAGTCTCTGCTCTGTTTCAATGCAGCTTCGGCAATGCGCTTGCGGTTGGTAAGCCGTCCGAAGATGTCAATCTCCCACGAAGCCTGGGCAAAGCCGTAACTGAGACCTGCATTAGAATAGTTGACAGATGGTGCTGCATAAATAGAAGGCACGTATGCCAGTTTTGCTCCAAGCAGAGTCGCCTCTGCCTGTTTCACGTGCTCGTGCGACATCTTCAGGTCGTAATTGTTCGCAAGTGCAGTGTCGATGAGTGCCTGCAGCTGAGGGTCGGTGAAAACCTCCCTATAACCCATAACTTTAACCTCGTTCTCTGCGGTAACTTCCTCTTTGTATTTGCCGTAAATGGAGCAGCTTGTCAGTGCCACCACAGCCAGAATGAATATTGCTAATCTTTTCATAGTCAATTGTCTTTATTTCTCAGTCTTTCAGTCCTTGGTCTTTAGTCTTCAGTCTCTCCTGCAACGTCTGGAATACAACAAACAGTGCAGGTGTGATGAACAGCAGTCCGATGCAGCCCAATGTCATTCCGAATACTGCACCCACTGCCAAAGCTATGTTGCCTCTTGCGCCACAGCCTGTAGATGTGAGCAGTGGCAGGAGTCCGATAACCATTGTACCTGCCGTCATGAGAATAGGGCGGAGACGTGCCTTGGCTGAGGCAAGTGCAGCATCAGCAATGCTCATACCCTCAGCTCTCTTCTGCAAGGCGAACTCAACAATAAGGATGCCTGTTTTAGAAAGCAATCCAATGAGCATCACGACGCCTGTCTGCAGGTAGATGTTGTTGTCGAGCCCGAAAATCTTGGTGAAGAGATATGCACCCATGATTCCGATAGGGACGGTGAGTATTATTGAGAATGGCACTATGTAGCTTTCGTACATGGCCGAGAGAATCAGATATATGAGCAGTGTCGAGATGAGGAACATAAGGCCAATGCCGCCATTGTCGCTCTCCTCGCGACTCATGCCTCCGAACTCGAAGGTGTAGTCGGACGGCAGAACTTCCTTGGCTACCTCTTGTGCCGCCTTGATGACATCACCTGATGATGCCCCTGGTGCAGGTGCTGCACTGAGTTTTATTGAGTTGAGCATGTTGAAGCGTTCAAGCGATTCGGCTCCGTACATTCTCTTTAATGTCAGGAAGTTACTCAATGGTGCCATCTGCCCGTTTGGCAGTTTGACGAACATTGTTTCAAGCGAACGCTCGTCCTTGTGCGACTCTGGAGTTCCCTGAATCATAACTTTATAGACCTTGCCGAACCTGTTGAAGTCGCCGGCGTAGGTTCCTCCGCAATAAGCGGCCAGGGTGTTCATCACTTCGTTGACAGAGACTCCTGAGTTGTGGCACTTGGCAACGTTTACGTCAACGAGCCACTGAGGGTTGTCCAGACGGAATGTTGTATATGCTATTCCTATCTCTGGCCGTTGGTTTAGGGCGGCGGCATATTCGTTTGAGTAGTTCAGGAACTCGCCGATGTCGCCACCTCTCTTGTCCTGAAGATTGATTTCTGCGTTGGACGATGTGCCGTATCCTGGGATCATTGGTAGTGTGAACGGAATTATGGTAGCGTCAGGATATTTTTCGTTGAGTGCCTGAATGCTGTACATAAGTTTTTCCAGTGAACCCTCTTCGCGGTCGTCCCATATCTTCATCTTCACGGCAAGGAATCCGCCTGACGAGGTCTGACCCGCTGAGAACGAGTAGCCAGCGGTTGAACTGACAGTCTCAACACCTTCCATTTCTTCTATGTCAGCTTCCATCTGGTCAATGGTGGCCTCTGTCATTGCCTTGGTTGAACTTGCAGGCATTATCACGTCGCAGAGCACAAGTCCTCTATCTTCTTCAGGAACGAAACCGCTTGGGGTAGTGAGCATTGTCCATGCCATTACAAGACAGGCTGCTGCTACTATTACAGGTGCTATCCATTTATGCTTGACGAGAGGCACGATGCCATTCTTATATTTCTCTGACCATTTCTCGAAACCTGCATCGAAAGCGTTCGAGAACCGCTGGTAGTAACCTTTCCAGCCAGGTTTGACCTCACGGTTTTTTGGCTTGATGAGCAATGCGCAAAGGGCAGGGGAGAGGGTAAGAGCATTGATGGCAGAGATACCTACAGCCACTGCCATCGTCAATCCGAATTGGCGGAAGAATGTACCGCTTGTCCCTCCCATCATCGACACAGGCAAGAATACTGCCATGAAGACCAACGACGATGTGATTACCGCTGTTGTTATCTCGCCCATGGCATCTATGGCTGCCTTCATAGGCGACTGATAGCCGGCATCGAGTTTCTCGTGTACTGCTTCAACCACCACTATGGAGTCGTCCACAACGGTACCGATGACGAGTACCAATGCAAAGAGTGATATGAGGTTGATTGAGAAACCTGCCACCTGCATGAATGCGAATGTACCGATAAGTGATACTATGATGCCGACGAATGGAATGAGAGTTGATCTGAAATCGTGCAGAAAAAGCAGCACTATCAATATGACGAGCAGAATTGCCTCATATAGGGTCTGAAGCACATTGCCTATTGATGCGTAGAGGAAGTCGTTAGAGTTGTTTATGACATCAATCTGAACGCCTGGAGGCAGTTGAGTCTTTATCTCTTCCAATACTTCTGAAATCTGGTTGTTCACCATTGTGGCATTGGAACCTGCTGTCTGATAAATCATTGCCAGCGAACCTGGATGACCGTTCACTTTGGTGGAGAATGCGTAAGTCTCGCCGCCAAGTTCGATATCGGCTACGTCCATTAATCTCAACACCTCTCCATTATCGTTGGTGCGAATGATTATTTTCTCGAATTCCTCGACAGTAGAGAGTTTTCCACGATAGACCATTGTGTATTGGTTTGCCTCGCTGGAGTTGTCACCGAAAGTACCTGTTGCAGCCTCAATGTTCTGCTCTGAAAGGGCTGCTGTGATGTCGTCTGGGCTGAGGTTGTGAGACGCCATCATGTCAGGTTTCAGCCATACGCGCATGGAGTATTCTGCTCCGAACATCTGGAATTTGCCCACACCAGATATGCGCATTATTTTTGGCTTGATGTTGATGGTCAGGAAGTTTGTCAGGAAGTTACAGTCGTATTCGTCGGTAGGTGATGATATGGCAAACATCTGGAGTATGGAATTCTGCTGCTTCTCGACAGAGACGCCATACTGTTTTACCTCTGCAGGCAACTGTGGGGTAGCCTTCGATACTCGGTTCTGTACGTTGACGGCAGCCATGTCTGGGTCAACTCCCTGCTTGAAATAGACTGATATGTCGGCTGTTCCTGCATTGGTGGTGGTAGAAACCATGTAGGTCATTCCCTCAACGCCATTGATTGACTCCTCTAACGGAGCAATGACGCTGTTCTGGATGGTCTTGGCAGAAGCACCGTAATACATGGTAGATACTGACACCATAGGCGGTGCGATGTCGGGATACTGCTCGATTGGCAATCCAAGCAGCGAGATTATACCCAAGAATACAATTATTATACTGATAACCGATGAGAGCACCGGTTTCGAGATAAAACCTTTCAGATTCATAGATGGTTATTTTTCAATTGCTATCTCTTGTCCGTTGGTCATCTTTCTGACACCTTCGGTCACAATCATCTCGCCTGCTTTCAGTCCCTCAAGAATGATATAGTTCTTTTCATCGAGCCTGTAAACCCCAACTATGGTTGACTCTGCCGTGTATTTGCCATCCTTTTCGACTGCACGATAGACATACACCTTGTCCTGAATCTCGAATGTGGAAGTTCTTGGAATGATGATGGCTGAATCAAGCACCAGAGGAAACTCCACGGTTGCACTTCCTCCTGCTGTCAGGATGCCTTTAGGATTGTCGTATGCTATCCTGACGGATACTGCACCAGTGCTGGGGTCGACGATTCCGGAAAAGGTTTCCACCTGTCCGTGGTTTCCGTATTTCTCGCCATTGCCCATGATGAGCGATGAGTTTGGAAGGTCTGCTATCATTGCCTCTTTTGACCCATACTCGTTTATCAACGTAATGTAGCTAGCCTCACTTATAGAGATGTATGCATAGACAACGCTGTTGTCGCTGACAACTGTCAGAGGTGTCGGTATCGTAGGTCCGACCAATGAGCCTTGGCGATGGTTGATGTTGCCTACCACACCATCAGATGGGGCACAGATGACAGTGTGGCTGAGGTCGTTCTTTGCTGCCATTTCCGATGCCTGTGCCTGTGCAAGTGATGCCTTGGCTGTCTGCAATTCGCTCCGCGCTATTTTATATTCGTTTTGCGAGATGATGTTCTTACGCAGCAACTCGCTTTTTGCCTCTTCGTTGATTTTTGCCTTTTCCAAGTTGGCCTTGGCCATCTGCACTGATGCCTTGGCTGCAGCCAGACGAGACGCAAATTCTGTCTGGTTCAGCACGAACATCTTCGTTCCTTTCTTCACCTTGTCTCCCTCTTTCACAAGAACCTGCTCAAGTTGTGCTTCGACCTGTGGTATGATCTCAATATCCTGCTTTCCACGAAGTTGTGCAGGAAAATCAAAGATTACAGTGCATGAATCTTGCTTCAGTTCCATGACTTTCTTGGTCTCTACCTGTGTTTCGTCATTTTTGTTGTTGCATTCGCAGAACATGATGCAGCAAAATGCAATTGCTGTCAGAACCAAACCGAAAATCACCTTTTTCATATTATCGCCGTTTTTATTTATTTTCAATTTCAATCAGATAAGTCTTTCCACTCTTGTTGCAGAGTTTTCTGCTTCTCAGCCAAGGATTCAGCATTTTGACCATTCGGTAGGTAGTGCCATGGTCTTTTGCCCAGGCTCCAAGGTCGGCTATTTCCGAAGAGACTGCTATTTTCTTGGTTTTTATAGGCTTATAGCACTCCCCAATGTTGCCGAAACCAAAACCTGCTGGGTTTTCTATCATCAGTTTTACTGCAAGAAGCCTGAAGATATAGCGTGATGTCTCAGTGTTCAGCCAAAGGTCGAAGACGTTATCTGCATCTTGTTTTTCCAATTCTCCTCCTATCCTTCCCATTCCGGCATTATATGATGCCGCAACTGCCATCCAGTCGCCAAACTTTGCGTATGAGTTCTTTAGGTATTTGCAAGCAGCCCTGGTTGATTTCTCAATGTCAAATCTTTCGTCGATGCAGTCGTTCACCTCCAGTTTGTATTCGCGGGCGGTTGTCTCCATGAATTGCCAGAATCCTGCAGCCCCTACGCCTGATTTGGCAAGAGTGTTCAGGTTGCATTCTATCACGCATAGATAGACGAAATCTTCTGGCACACCTTCTTCTTTCAGTATCTTGCGCATTCTCGGCAGATAGCGAGGTGCTTTTTTCAGTATCAGGATGGAATTCTGGTGCGATGTGGCAAAACTGATTATCTCGCGTTCCATCCTCTCTTTCATGTCCCAGTTGTCAAAACGTACTATTTGACCTGCAAAAACCATGCTGTCAATCATCTCTGGCACCACAGCAGAGCTTGTTGTCTCAGTTTTTTGCTTATCGTTGCATGTCTCTTCCGGTACCTTCTGACACCTTACTGAACATGCTGTCAACAAAGCTAAAAACAATATTTTGTATCTCATAAAAACACTTTTTCTCAACTGCCTACAAAGGCAACATCAACAGATGATGCTGCCTTTGTAATATTCAATGTCTTGTTACTATTTTAATAAATGAGTCTTACTTTTCCGATTTTCTGTTTGCAACTTTCAACTAGTATGTCATACAATCGGGCGAAGTCATAGCCAGAAGGATTCTGCTCGGGACGTGGCGTTGCGTCAAGAATCTCTTTTGCTCGTTCAAATTCACCCACATTGCAAAGCCATTCGGCATAAATTAGAGGAGTCTTCACCTTGTAATTTGCTATCAGCATATCAACTATTGTCTTGGCAAACAGATGATCGTCAGCAGAGCGTGGATGGTTCTTCTTATGCTTATAGCCGTCAGGCCATTCGCATTGAAAGTCGTTGTATCTGTGCAGGCAAAGCAATGCAAGTTCGTTCAAGTCTTCCTGTGCTATTTTGTCATGCAGCTGTTCCCACGCCTTGCGCGCTTCAGGGAAGGTCAGGTCTCCAGTGACACCTTTGCCCACGGTTTTATTGGTGGCTTCGCGTTTTTCTGCTGTCCTGTAAATGAAATACTTGCCGCAGTAAGGACATTTCTGTACGGGACAGACTTCCGGATTGTTGGGAAAGTTCGTACACATATCCCACCACATCAGTCCCCCGAAGGTATTGCCTGATATCAGGTTGATTACTGCTTTCTCATTACTGCAGTGGGGACATTTAACCAATATTGGATTTCCATATTCGGCCGCAGATGCCGAATATCCTAATGCAATGGAAATACATAGTGAAAGTAACAGCCTTCTCATATAATTTTCATCAAGATAAAGAGTTAGTCTAAATTAGTTACATTGCACTGCTTGTCGAACTCAATCTCCAACCCGCTGCTCAGCTCGATTTCATATCCACGGTAAGTTACTTCGTATTGCACGATAGTCTGGCCAGCGTAATTCTTTGCAACAAAATCACGAATCTGCTGTGGCACGAGGTCTGATGGCACTTCACCACTCTTCATGTCAACACTTCTGACTTCTCCGTTTGCATTGAAGTCAACTTCGTCCTGATTCAGAAACTTAACTTCGTATTCCACCCAATCACCTATACCGTCTTTCTTGACGTATGCAACATTATTCTTGTCGAAATATTTTTCAACAATGGTTTTTGCATTTGCTGGCAATTGGTCGTAACTGATTATTTGGTCTTTGCTACATGCAGTACATGCAAGAAGCACGATAACTGCCAATAAAAACGTTTTTCTCATAAGCTCTGAATTAATTAAAATAATGATATTAATAAACATGCAAAGTGAGCTACGATACCTGCGGCCAGACCGCCAATTGTATGAGCTCCAATAGCTTTGGAAATCAGATGACGATATCCCAATGAGTCGAGCATTGCGGTGTGTGTGGAAAGGAAACCTGACCAGCACATGCCAATCGCTGTGCAGACAGCTACTGCGTTGTTGTCCATGAAACCGCTTGACACGAATGTCGGTACGAGACCGAGGGCTGCTCCCACTGCTCCGAGGGCTGTGATAGGGAAAGCTACCAACTCAGGGAAATTGAAGCCGAAGAGCCATCTGAAGATGAAGTCAATCTTGCCTGCAGCAGCAGGAAGTATGGCAACACCTTCGTATGCGACACCTTTGTATTCTCCAAATTCTCCAGAAGGGCCGAAAGTTATCATCATTACTGCGGTAGAGATGACCAATACGCCAGGAATGATTGCAAGACCAATCTCAACACCTGTCTTTCCTCCGTCAAGAATGCCGTTCAGAGTGCGGATGAAGGTTGACTCTTTTGTCGTTTCTTCTCCAGTCTCTTCTTTCGTGAGTTTTGAGATCTCTTCGTCGCTTAGGAATGGTGCATCGTATTCAGGGAAAGCCTTTAATGTAAACCTTTGCATCAGTCGTGTAGAGACAACGCAACCGCATACTGCTCCAAACAGGCCAATGCCTGCACCTGCGCCAAATCCTTGACTTGCCATGAAGGCTATGACTATCAAACCCATACCGAAAGCTGTACCGAAGTTGGTCAACGATACCATCTGATATTTCTTGAAATACTGGCTGAAGTTCTTGTCTTTTGCAAGAGTGATGATTGCGGGATTGTCTGACAAGAAAGTGAGCACAGCACCAAGGGCTGCAACACCGGGAAGGTTGAATATGGGTTTCATCAGCGGTCTTAAGAGTTTTTCCAACATGTTCACAACGCCAAACTCAACCAGCAGTTTGCCCAACGCACCTGTAAGCACGCATATCGCCATCAGGAAGAAGCATGTTTCTAAAAGAAGGTGATATGAAGTCTGCATCATGACGTTCAGCATACTCTTCGTTCCCATTTTCATTCCGAGCGGAATGAAAATGAGAAAGAATATAGCTAAGAAAATCAGGGCTTCGAAAGTCTTTTTATGTTTTTTCCAAATCTGTCCCATAAAAAGAAGGTTGTATTTAGCATACTCCCGAGAATCCCATGAATGCCATTGCAAGCAAACCAGCTGTTACCAAAGCGATTGGCATACCTTTCATTCCCTCAGGAAGCTTTGTCATGGCCAGCTGCTCGCGGATGCCGGCAAACAACACCATTGCAAGACCAAAACCGAGAGAGGTTGCAACTGCAAAGATTGTGCTGTCGAGCAAGCCCATGTTCTTCTGGATAACCATGATGGCAACACCAAGGATGGTACAGTTTGTTGTAATCAGTGGCAGGAACACGCCAAGTGCCTGATAGAGTGATGGAGAAGTCTTCTTGAGAATGATGTCAACCATCTGCACGAGGAATGCGATTACGAGAATATATGAGATAGTCTGCAGGTACTCTACGCCGAATGGTACGAGCACGAACTTGTAAAGCAGCCATGTAACGATTGTCGAGACTGTCATGACGAAAACGACAGCAGCAGACATGCCTATGGCAGTGTCAATCTTCTTGGATACACCAAGGAAAGGACAGATACCCAAGAATTGCGCCAACACGATGTTGTTGACGAATATAGCCGAAATGATAAGCAAAAATATCTTCATAATGTTATGCTTTTCTTATCTTGTTAATAATGGCGATGAGGTAACCGAGAGTAAGGAATGCTCCTGGTGCCAAAACGAATATCAGGATGCCGAAACGCTCTGGGTAGAGGTTGAAACCGAACATGCAACCTGTGCCGAACAACTCGCGGATGGCACCAATCAGTGTCAATGCAAATGTGAAGCCAAGGCCGATACCTGCACCGTCCATGAGAGATGCAAGTGGATTGTTCTTTGCAGCAAATGCCTCTGCACGGCCGAGCACGATACAGTTCACAACAATCAGCGGGATGAAGAGTCCGAGAGTTGCATAGAGGTCAGGCATGTAAGCCTGCATACACATCTGGACGATAGTCACGAATGCTGCTATGACCACGATGTAAGATGGGATACGTACCTGATCGGGAATGAGGTTCTTCAAGGCCGAGATAACTGTGTTTGTGCAGATAAGCACAGCCATTGTTGCAAGTCCCATTCCAAGTCCGTTGAGTGCTGAAGTTGTTGTTCCCAATGTAGGACACATACCGAGCATCAGCACGAAGGTTGGGTTTTCTTTAACCAAACCGTTGATAAATGGCTTTATATAATTCATAATGTAACCTCCTCTGTTTTAGTTGAATCACTTATTGTCTCCTCAACTTCTGTTACAACAGGAGTCTCAACTCCCTGGAACTGAGGCAATGCCTCTGTGTAAGTAGCCATGGCGGCATTTATGCCGACCATGAATGCACGTGAGGAAATGGTTGCTGCAGTAATGGCATCGTATTTACCGCCATCCTTTGACACCTTGACTTCGCCGTCCGAAACCAATGCACCACGCATGTCGCTCTTTGTGCGGAACCAGTCAACCAGCTTTGAACCAAGACCCGGAGTCTCGGCAAGCTCAAGGATAGAGTAGTCAACCATTGCTCCATTGGCATCGAAACCTACCATCATCTTGATGTTGCCGCCGAAACCGTTGGTATTGACTTCGATGGCCATACCGCCAAATGCGCCATCCAATGTTGCTGGAAATATGCGATTATCGTTAACCGTAACTTCTTCGCCAACCTCAGCACCTTCTGGCAATACTGCCTTGATGGCAGCCTGCTGCTTTGCAAGGTTTGCCTGTTCGATTGGCTCTTTCGTCACATTATACACTGCTGCAAGTCCTGCTCCGGCAATAACCGAAATCAAGGTCAGCACTAAGAACATGTTCAGAAATGTTGATTCTAATTTTTTCATCTCTTTGCCCTCCTTATTTCTTTACTACCTCGCCGAAGCGTGTTGGTTTAACATAATGGTTGATGAGAGGGGTGACGGCATTCATAATCAGGATGGCAAACGACATTCCTTCTGGATAAGCACCCCAGAGGCGGATTACCACTGTTATGATACCGATGCCCACACCGTAAATCAACTGGCCTTTCTTGGTCATTGGTGATGTCACATAGTCAGTTGCCATGAAGATAGAACCGAGCAACAGACCTCCAGTCAGGATATGTACCAATGGGTCAACTGCATTTGCTTCTCCGCACAGCCAGTAGATGCCAGTGAATGCGGCAACTGTAGCAATGATTGATACTGGAATATGCCATGTGATAGTTTTAGTGCAGAGCAGATATACAAAACCAATCAACAGTGCAATTGCCGAAACTTCACCCATTGAACCTCCTATCTCGCCGAGGAACATACTGAGATAATTAGGCTCTATAGCTAACCCCTCGTTCAGTTTTGACAATGCAGTTGCGCCAGTCTCGACATCTGTATAACTGAGGTTCCAGTTCATGAACAAAGGACGTGGCCATGTGGTCATCTGTACTGGGAATGATACCAGCAGGAATACACGACCGACCAAAGCAGGGTTGAATGGGTTGTTGCCCAAGCCGCCGAAAGTCATCTTGCCGATACCTATTGCAACCAGTGCTCCGAGTATGACAATCCACCAGTCAAGATTTGATGGCAGGTTGAAAGAGAGCAGCACACCTGTAACCAATGCCGACATGTTGCCGAGCGAGCAAGGTTTCTTCAACAGGTATTTCTGTATCAGCCATTCAAAAAGCAAGCAAGAGCCTATTGACAAGAGGCTGACAACCAATGCACCGAAACCGAAAAACAAAAGCGCCACCAGATACGCTGGAATCAATGCAATCACAACATTGAGCATGTCTTTGCGTACACTGTCGTTGTTGTGAATATGTGGTGATGGTGAAACAATCATCATAATTTTATCTCCTTAATTTATTTTTTCTGTGCACGACTTCTAATAATACCTCCGACAGTCTGTTTGCCCATACGGACATAGTCAAGCAGTGGGCGGTTTGCAGGGCAGGTGAAGAGGCAGCAACCGCATTCTATGCAGTCCATTACCTTGTTCTTCTCCAGTTCGTCCCACATCTTCATCTCTGCCTGTACGCTTATGAGGTATGGCTCAAGACCCATAGGACAGGCCATAGTACATTTGCCGCAGCGTATGCAGTTCTCGACCTCGCCACGACGGGCTTTCTTTTCTGTCATAACCAAGATTCCGGATGTGCGCTTCGAAGTAGGGGAATCGATGTTGCTGAACGAACGACCCATCATAGGGCCTCCGGCAATAATCTTATAGCCAGTTTCTGGCAGTCCGCCAGCCTTGTCGATAATCATCTGGAGTGGGGTGCCGAAACGTACGCGGAGGTTGCAAGGGTTCTTGACCTCATCGCCAGTGACTGTCAGTACACGGTCAATCAGAGGCTTGTTCTTCTGTACTGCCTCATAGATTGCAAAGCATGTGGCAACGTTTTGAACGACAGCACCAACTGCTATTGGCAGGGCTCCACTTGGCACCTGGCGGCCTATGCAGGCATCAATCAGCTGTTTCTCGCCACCTTGTGGATAGTGCATCTTGAGCGGCATCACCTCTATTCCGAAGAATTTGGTGGCAAGGTCTCTCATGTGCTCAATGGCATCTGGCTTGTTGCACTCTATGCCTATGATAGCTTTGTCAACCTTGATTGCCCTCATTATCAAAGATATGCCAACCAGAATCTCTTCGCCATGCTCCAGCATCAGACGATGGTCGCAAGTAAGGTAAGGCTCGCACTCTACACCGTTGATAATCAGAACTTCTGCCTTTGCGGGTTCCTTGATGCTCAGTTTGACCTGTGTTGGGAAGCAGGCACCACCGAGTCCTACTATACCTGCGTCTGCAATCTTCTTTATGATTTCTTCCTTAGGGCAGTTGCATACTCGGATTATGTCTGGAGTACGGTCGATATTTTCATCCCATTCATCGCCTTCTACGTTGATGAAAATGCTTTTGCAAGGCAGTCCCCAAGCGTCCTTGGCCATATCAATCTTTTCGATTGTTCCGCTGTATGGTGAGTGAATGTTGGAACTCATGAAACCGGTAGCCTGTGCTATGAGCTGACCCACTTTCACCTTGTCACCTTTCTCTACAACTGGTGTTGCTGGCGCTCCGATATGCTGACTCAGCGGTATGATTGCCTTTGCAGGCAACTCAATCGTCTCAATTGTCTTTTGTGCCGACAATTTCGAGTCATTTGGATGAACGCCACCTATCTTAAATGTCCTCATATTGTTCTATTTGTTTTGTGTCAATAATCTTAGAATAGTGTCTGGTCTTTAGCATTCTCTGCAGGAGTCTCTTTCTTTTCGGCAACCAGATTTTCTGCCTCTACGACCACCTCTTTCTTCTCTTCAACCTTCACTGGCTCAGCAGGTTTAACATCAGCTGGCACAGCTTCTGCAACGACAGTCTTTGGCTCTTCTGCCTTTGGCTCTGCAGGTTTTGGCTGTGGCGCAGGCATTGGGAAGTTCACATCCTTGATTGCCCCTGTAGGACATGCCACGACGCACTTTCTGCACATCTTGCACTTTGTGAAGTCGATGTACGCAACGTTGTTCTCTACTGTGATGGCCTCGAATGGGCATGTCTTTGCGCACTTGCCGCAACCTATGCAGGCTGCTGCACATGCTTTCTTTGCAACTGCTCCCTTGTCTTTGTTGACGCACCCGACATAGACGCGTTTGCCTTTAGGACCTTTGTTGCGGAGTTCGATAACGCCCTTAGGACAAGCCTTTGCGCAAGCTCCGCAGCCTGTACAGCTGTTCTCGTCAACCTCCACGATGCCAGTCTCAGGATTGACCTTGATGGCATTGCTTGTACATACTGCCACGCAGTCGCCTAACCCGAGACAACCGAAACCGCAACCCGTTTCGCCAGAATAGTGCGATGCTGCTATCTTACAGCTCTTTGCACCATCGTAGGTGTTGTTCTTTGGCCTGTTTGCGCATGTGCCGTTACAGCGTACAACTGCAACTTTTGGCTCTGTTTCGCAAACCTCCATACCCATGATGGCAGCAACTTTAGTCATCACAGGGGTTCCTCCTACTGGACAGAATTTTCCTTCAAGACTCGTGCCCTTGGTACATGCTGTGGCAAAACCCTGACATCCAGGAAAACCGCAACCACCGCAGTTGGCACCTGGCAGAACCTCGACAATCTGACCAATTCTCTCGTCTTCATCAACTTTGAATTTCTGGGCTACAAAGTAGAGTATGACGGCTGCAATAAGGCCAATCACTCCCAGAATTACAATCGATAAGATAATTACGTCGTTCATAATTGTTCCAATCTTTATGATTTTGTTACATAAAACTTAAATTTCGCTTGTATGGCGCCTTTCATCAGACGCAGTATTACGAAGTATGGCACCAGCACCGCTAACGACGTAGTGCCAATTATCCATTCTTTTTCTGTGATTCTGCTCGCTATGAGCATGGTCACTATCATCAATGCGAAAGGCACCACGTATGCCAATAGCACAGCCGTAATGCCCAAACTTTTCTGCCCGACAACGCAGACACTGTCGCCTACATTGAAATCATTGCTATTTACTTCTGCTTCAATAATTTTCTCTTTTTTGTCGGACACCCCGCATACACTTTTGGCATGACACGCCGAACAGGCAGATGTCTGCATGATCAACACCTTTGCAACGCCATTTTCAATGGCAATAATCTCGCCTGTATGCTGTATTACGTCAGTACCCATAAATCGGCTGCAAATTTACGAATAAAATCTGATTTGGGCAACATCTTTTTGAAAAAAAAATATACTTTTTTCACTCACCAGACGAGAGTCTCACGGCACCTTCTTCAGTGGTGAAACTTCCGGTGTAGAGTAGTGTTCCCTCATCGTTTTTTGTTATGTCCAGAGTGCCGCCAATAATTTCTGATTTCCCTATCTTTGCATCTTCCATTATTGTGTAACTCTTTGTTTCTCCGCTGTATGTGTACCTTCCCTCCATGACCTGTTCCTGACTCGACTTAGGCATTCTCAGAGTCATTGTCACTCTTTCCTCTCCGCAATCGAATGTGAGTATCGTGTGCTTCAGCGTGGTCTCGTTTTCCATGATGGTGTCTTTAGCGGTCACGTTATGGTACTTCAATTCCCTTACCTCGTATGTGGTGTCACCCCGGAACACCGCTATTTTACCGGCAAAACTTGCTTCAATGTGTTCGTTCAGGCTGCCGTCAAGTGTGCATTCTACTGTGTATTCGTCTCCCTCTTTCGTCACTTTCATGATGCCTGTCGTAGCGAAAAGCACGCCAAGACCTTGGTCGCTGTATTGACCGAGGAAACTCCCGGTGGCGTATGTCGAACCGTCAACTTCTTTCAGCTCTCCTGGCAGCACGGTGAATGGCTGTTTGCTGTCGTTCACCTGATAGACTCCTTCTACCAATGCCTCCGTGGTTGCATTCGAGCAGACATAAAGGTTAAGCATAAGGCCGTTGCCTGTGACATTGCCAATAGAGTCAATCTCCAGTCCATCGTCGTATAGCCTGAGTATTTTGATGTTTGAACCGCTCTCCTCGTCTACGCCGTTGTTGAAGACAATGCCATTGCTGAACCTCAGATTGTATGTCGGTGTCTCGACTGTCACCTGACAGAAGGCTTTTATGTCACCGACAGTTGCTGTTATGGTGCAAGTGCCTGCATATATACCTGTCACGTTGCCTCGCTCATCAACTATTGCTACATTTTCATCGCTCGAACTCCAGTATTTCTGGTTGTATATCTGCGATGACAGTGGCTCGATGAGTAGCTCTATCTGCCGTGTCTCGCCAATGGCCAGTTTCATCTCCGAAGGATTGAGCGTCACCCCAGTGACCTTCGTCTCGTCTTTGCATGATGCCAGAACGACAGCCATCAACAAGATAAATATATGTTTTATTTTAATCATAGATTCAAATTCTCAATTCTCAATTCTCAATTCTCAATTGTCTTGAGGTTGCCATAACACTTGCCAACCACCCCATCAGGCTAACCACGGCAATCACCAATGCCACATCCAGTGCTCTCAGTTCCACGGGATAGGCCATAGTGTTGAATCCAACTCCCATCTGCAGCAATCCAAACCATTGCTGGATCAATATAATGACAACTCCTGCGATTACTCCGACAACCATTCCCACACTGGAAATCATCATGCCTTGCAGTCTGAATATTTTCTTTATTTGCTCTTTCGTTGCCCCAATGTTGCCAAACAATGCGATGTCTTCTTTTTTCTCAATCAGAATCATTGTCAGCGAGCCTACAATGTTGAATGTGGCAATCAGGAGAATGAAACAAAGTATCAAGAAGGTACTCAGTTTCTCTATCTTGCTCATCTTGTAGAACTCTTCTTGTTGCTCATGCCTGTTCTTGACTTCGTAATCCTCACCAAGTATCTCTTCAATCTCTCGCTCTGTCTTTTCCTTGTTCCCCTTTACACTCAACTCATAGCAGTTGATGTAGCTGTCGTCGAACTGGTAAGCCTCGCGTGCTGTCTCTATCGGCAGGATTATGTAGTTGTCGTCATATTCAATCTGGCTTGAGTTGAAAATACCCGCACAGGTAAATTCCAACCTTGTGAAGTTGGCGTCTGGCCTTGCAAGGTTGACTTTCCTGTTTTTCGGAACATAGAGCGTTGTCTGGTTGCTGTATTCCACGCTGACTCCCAATTTCTGTGCGAGACCTATTCCCATCACTCCTACCGGTATGGTGTTGACACCTTTCTGGAAATCAGCACTTCCCGACCACAGCATCTCGTCGAAGTTTGTCACAAGGCCATACTTGTCGCCAACGCCTTTCACTTTCACTGGTATCTGCCGTCCCTCCTCTTCTCCGTTGACGGAATAGACGCTGACTGAACTCAATATTCCATCCTGTTCAATCACTTCGCACCATTGGGCTGTCCCTTTTGTCTGCCTCTTGGCCTCTCTTATCAGCGAGTCGGTGGCATCAATGGTTGTCCCTTTGGCAGGGTAAATCTTGAGGTCTGGGTCGAAGTTGCTGAATGAGTCCTCGACTATGCGCTCGAATCCGTTCAGTACAGACATCACGCATATCAGAGCCATGCTGCCGACGGCAACACCTCCCATCGACACCCATGTGATGAGGTTGATAGTACTGTGTCGCTTTTTTGCGAACAGGTACCTCAATGCTATGAACCACTCAAATTTCAAACCCCTTTAAGTATTTCGTCGATATGAGCCAGCTTTTCCTCAGTCTCGTCGTTGTAGAATGTGAATTCCGGAATGATTCTCAGGTTGTTCTTGAGCCTTCTTGCCAGCTCGAACCTCAAACTCTTGTTGTCGCTGTTCACCTGCTCCAGAATCTCTGCCGCCTTTGCTGTCGGAAAGACGCTCAGATAGACCCTTGCCATGCTCAGGTCGCTGGTTATCCTGACTTCGCTGACGCTGATGATGACGTTGCGTATTTTCTTGGCGTACAATATGAAAATCTCGCCAAATTCCTTCTGAAGCATCTTCTCAATCTTCTCTTGCCTTGATCCTTGCATACTTCTATCCCAATTTAATTTTCGGGTGCAAAGGTACAAATTTTTTTTATATTGAGTATGTTTTTTCCCCAGAAATATATAATAACTCAAGTTTCGCAAGTCACAATAAGCTCTGTAAGAGCGACATAATATAGCACAGGGCGTGAGCCCTGTGTAAAAATGGTAAATACGTTAATAGAGTGCCGTAGGTACGACACATTTAGATGGTATGTACGGTGAAAATAAATGTGTCGTCCTTACAGGACTTAAACGGGATAACAACCTCATACA
>JAZRYS010000175.1:0-1273 GCA_045600865.1 Candidatus Aphodosoma sp. | reverse complement strand
CGAGAAGATGGCCTGCTTCTCGGACTGCGATGAAATAGAGCTCGTGTTCTGCTGCCTCTACACGACCAAGGGAAAGAGCAAGACCGTTGTTCCGGCTTCAAGGCTTTCTGTGGAGATTTCCGATTTCGGAGAACAGGCCGAACTCGCCTTCCAGCAGTGCGTGGAAACCCCCGAGTGGTTCCACCTCTGCATCAAGGCTACGGGACTTGCCAATGTTGATCTGACTGAGGATTTCGGGTTCAATATGTCCGGTGTGGCCGACAGTCTGGAGTATGACTTTCTGCTTGTCTGCTGCAGCCAGGACTACCGCAAGCACGGGAACTATTTCAGTGAGAGCCATTTCAGCGATGGCCGCATGTCCTGTCAGGGAGTTGCAGGGCTGACCGACAAGTGGAGCAAGACTTACATCTTTTATGGTTTCTTCGTAAAGTAGTATGGCCGGGATGACACAGAAAGAGATGACACGCCTGCAGGGTATTATGGCCGTCGCGTCATTTGCGGCGGGCGTGGCCATCGCCTGTGCCTGCTTGTTCATCGTTCCTCCTCCGGGAGAGATCTCGAACTCTGCCATCAGCATAGTCAGTGAGCTGCTGGTACTGGCCGGTGCCATCCTCGGAGTCAAGACCTCTTACGATGCCAAGTTTGTACGCATTGATGCCGAGCTTCGGAAGAAGGCCGACAAGCCGGAAATCGAATAGATCTTACACAATGAAAAACTTCATACTCTTTCTCCTCCTGTTCCTCTCTGTGGCCTGTTCCGTGACGAAACAGGTCACACCGAGAGAACAAACCACGGTCGAAATCCGCACGGAAACTGTCTATGTTCCGGACACTGTCTATGTCCAATTGCCTGCCGTATCACAGTCTGTCGAGACTTTGGACACTATATCGGTACTGGAGAATAAATATGCCGTCTCTGAAGCATCTGTTTCCTGCAATGTCCTGAAGCATTCTCTTGAAGTCAAACCTGTCAAAGAACCGGTGGCCATTCAGAAAGAGATTGTCTATCGTGATTCCGTGGTTCTGCAGCAGGTGGACGTTGACCATTACATCGAGATTCCTGCAGAGCTGACTCCCTGGCAATCCTTCAAAATCAAATTGGGCGGCTATGCTTTCGCCCTCATTATAATTCTGATAGTGTGCGCAGCTATATATTTTGTTTCACAACTTAAACCCTTCAAATTATGAAGTATCTTCCTTCTATCGCATTCGAGGAAATGTCCGGCAGCGCCAAGGGCGTAACAGCGGCAAAGACTCGTGGACGCAAGTATAT
>JAZRYS010000174.1:0-2902 GCA_045600865.1 Candidatus Aphodosoma sp. | reverse complement strand
TATAATCGCAAAAACGATTTGTGCCAATTTCAAAAACGAAACGTACAAACAACGTAATTATATAGTTTTCTTTCAAAAAACACTTCATCTTGTTTTCATAGTGTGGTTGCGATTAGTGAGGCCACTCCGACATTGGTTTGATCGCATTTGCCACAAAGGACCACGTCTCCTTGTACAAGTCAACACAGTCGTCAGGCACATAGTAGGCTTTACCGCCAAGCGACATTGCAACCGTAGGATATTGCTGAAGGTTTGGTGGTGTTGTTGCCTTTACCATTATATCTATGTAGGGAAATGGTTGATATGCTGTAATGGATTTGATATTTTCATGCAAAATGAGATAAGGCATTTTATTGCAACCGAAAAAAACACGTAAGGGAATGCTCGTCACACCGCTTGGTAACTCCGTCAAGGCAAGAGAAGTGCAACCTTGGAACGCACACTGACCTATGCTTGTCACACCGCTTGGCAACTCCGTCAAGGCAAGGGAAGAACAATTTAGGAACGCTTCTTGACTTATGCTTGTTACACCGCTTGGCAACTCCGTCAAGGCAAGAGAAGTGCAACCTTGGAACGCCCACTGACCTATGCTTGTCACACCGCTTGGCAACTCCGTCAAGGCAAGAGAAGTGCAACCTTGGAACGCACACTGACCTATGCTTGTCAGACCACTTGGCAGACTCGTCAAGGCTAACCGAGAGCAACCGTCAAATGCGTGCCATCTTATTGCCGTAATAGTGTCTGGCATTGACACATCCGTTAGTTTTGTGCATCCACGGAATGTATTTGCGCCTACATAAGTACATTTTGAGGGATACGTAAAAGACGTAAATCCTGTACTACGGAATACTCCGTCTGCCATATAGTCTGTTTCCACATTAGCCCCTATACTCGTCACGGTATCAGGTAATTCCATCTCCGTAATTCGTGTGCAACCTTTGAATGCACCAGGGGCAACATTAATGAGATTAGGACACATCTCCCTTAACGATGTACTGAAGGATACCGAAGACCCTTCGAAAGCATGTCGTGAAATGAAAGTCAACGAAGGTGACAGTGTAACATTACCTACGTGTTTATTGTTGTAGAACAAATAATGCGATAGGGTATTGAACCTTGACAAGTCCACCTCCTCACCCTCTGCAAGGGTTCGTGAATAGGCAAACGTTGCAGGCATTAGGGATGTAATACTGTCAGGGATAGGTAATACCGATGCAACCTTATATCTCTCGTCACTGCCACCGAAGTATATAGAAGCATTAGGACATGCTACATTCGGTGCCCATGCCTGATCCGTGATGTTTGTTACCGAGGACTGATAAAAGGTCTCCTTGTCGGCGTATATTATTTTTGTGACTGTAGTGGGGAAACTGCCACCATTATTTATTATCAGAGGTCTAAGTATCGTAATCTCCTCCATTGGTGCCTTGAAGATTGCACCATTATTAAAAACCGTCAGAGAACTGATATAAGGTGGTATAGTAACCTTCTTGCATATAGTATTGCCGTTGTTGAAGATGTATGCACCTTGTGATACACTACGTAGAGAAGTGTTAAACCTGAGCCAATTTAAATCCTCAAACTGAGCGCATATATCAGTATGTGGAACACCATCTTTGTCAACCAAAGCGTTAGAATTTACTTCTGTAGTAGCAGGTATTGCACGTACTTCACTCTTTCCCACCTCACCATCACCGTTGAAGTCAAACCATTCTACCGCTTTCGCCTTATCAGCAGGTGACGAGAATCTAATGAATCCCGTCACCGCCTTTAGGGCATTATTGAAATACTTGCCCATAATCTTTACTCGTTGTTATTGTTATACTCTGCACCGTCTCCTTCTTCATCAATTTCGATGTAATTATCAGTGCGACCAATATAGTGATAGATGACATTATCAGACTGATAGTCTATGCCATCATCCTCTACATTAACAATGCGATACCATCCGTGAGCGTTCATCACCGCCTCAGAAGGATTAGGGTAGAACACAGTAGAGGTTCTGCCACGCTTGGTCTCTTTAACCACGAGACCTCCGTTGATAGGAATGAAGTAAACAATGTTACCATTTTCCAGCTTGCCGTAAACATAAGTATTATCCATAATTCCATTAGTTTTTATAGGGTTAAACATTAAGCGAATTAGCCTGTGCATCTGCTGGTGCAGATATTGGTTGAGCAATGAGAATACCGCCCTGAACCACCGCCATATAAGTATATCCATTGCGAATGTCAAAATCTCCAATAGTGCCGTTGTAATCTATGAAGTTAAGAGCATTGCTGCCTTCGAAATAGAACACCATCTCGTTAAGGCTGCCATTGCCATCCTCGTCAGTACAATACACATCAAGGGTATCTGTCTCTCCTCGCCAATCAAGGATGACGGAAGCCTCGCTGAAGGTGGTGCAGTTCAGATACAGACCATCATCGTCAGGTATTTCCTCCTTGATGAGGGTTCGGTATCGCCAAGTTGAACTTATCACGTTATCATCACTGATACAGATACCGTCCCCAGCAGTGTATGTCTTGCCACTTTCAAAGGGGTTCACAAGTCCACTGGGGTGGCTATTTGCGTATGTACACACCCCCGTGGCCTCATTTATTCCATATACCAAAGCCTCCTCGAAGCTCTGCTCTGGCAGTTTAAACACAAACGCTTTCACCGTCACGCCAGAAGCAGGTGAGAACGAAGACCTTCCTACCTGATATACCCTGTTCTCTCCATTGACAAACACCTGGTACGCATCAGCTTTGAAAGATTCTCCGGCAGAACCCGTAAGAACCTTCTTGTATGCAACCTCAGTCACGTCAAACAATTTACGTATTGACAGAGGAACATTGCTGTCAAGGTATTCCTTATGGAAAGTGTAAGATATTGTTGGAGATGATCCTTTGATTATATA
>JAZRYS010000173.1:0-2710 GCA_045600865.1 Candidatus Aphodosoma sp. | reverse complement strand
CTGATTTGTGCTGCAATAGGGGCATTGAATCTCGCCAGAAACATTCATTTTAGCAGTAAATTAATAAACTATGTATCAGGTTTGTCTATGTTGTTATATATCATTCACGAGAACCTTCTATTGAGAATGTACTATAGACCTCAAATGTGGCAATACATTTATACAAACTATGGTTTTCAACATATCCTGATATGGACAGCTGTGATGGTGATAATTGTTTTTTCTTTCGGATTGATTTCGGCAATCTTTTACAAGGAAACTGTCCAAAAGCTTACAAAGAAAATTATTGAAAAAACGGAGGCTCCATTATCCCAGTTGTGTTGCAGCATCGAGAATTATTTGGTTTCTGTCATCAAATAAGCGGTCAAGCCCTTCTTCCTCCGCTGAAGCTCCGTCAGAAAGGCTTGGTTCCAGCCGCTCTGGCACGTCGCGCCTGCGCGACTTCCACTCTATCGAGTTCCGCCCGGCAGACATTCCCGTCTGGCTGACCGCCAGCCGTGAAAGACTGCTTCGGGCTCCACGGCCACTCCGCCTTCGGCTCCTTTGCCAAGCAGGCAATCGTGGATTTGCACGTGGAAGGGATTACGGAATATCTGGCAAAATAATAGGCGCATTTCAACGAAATTCAGTATCTTCGTCCCAGCAAAGCAAGACTTCTCCAACATATCAGATCCATTAGAAGTGGCAGTTCTGTCTATAACGCAAAAACACCATATGGTGTGATAATTGATGGGGAAGAAAACGTAAGTGATCGCCATGATGAAGAAAAAACTATCCTCTTTTATTGTCGTATTCTTATTCCTCGCAGCAATGTTTTCTGGGGAAAGAAGCTATAAGAGTGCGCAGCGCAGCATTATCCGGGATCTGAATAATGCGATGTCAGCTACATTAGCTAGAACTCAGTCAAACACGATAACTCCAGATACGATTTCCCTGTTGAGGGAGAATTTGACCATCCCTGTTCTGAAAGATAGTACATATATCTCCTATTGCCTTCCTGGTGACAAACCGAAAGGAATATGTAGTGACACCATGATGCTTGATAAGGCTGCTGTTAGAAGTTATGCTGATGTCACATTTGCCTCTGTATTCGGCCTTGCGGACAAACGGATGCCAGCCGCTTTCACTCTGCTGGCTTTGTTTTGGATGCTCGGCTCGATGATGCTCACGAAAAGGAGCCAGCACACAGCCTTCGCACAACTCACACCGATGCAGCGCCAACTAGTTGACATGTTCCTGGATGCACCAGATGGTGAACTTTCAAAGGAGGACATCTGCAATGCACTCTGGCCTAACAAGCCCCAGCCTGAAGACACGCTCTATTCTCTGATAAGACATCTGAAAGCTGCCCTTGATGACAGCGGATACGAAATCAAGACACGCCGCGGCTTCGGTTACCGGCTGATAAGGCGCTGACAAGCAAATGTCAGGCAAATGTCAGCATAGTCAGCACGAATCTTTCACCCATTTGCAGTATCTTTGCTGACATCAAACATTTTGGGAACGTGCATAAACTATTATCGCCATTACTATTCCTTATGTTATCTGCGCTGTCTGTACACGCGCAGGTTGTCGTTGACCTCAGTAGCTACAACAGGAACCGGAATGTCGATCTGAAGATGTCACTTCAGGATGCCAAGACAAAGGAGCCTATCAGCTATGCCACCGTCTACCTCATACCCCGGAACGACACGACCATTACCAACTTTGCCATTTCCAACGAAAAAGGAGAAGTTGAAATCAAAGATGTAATCTCCGGATGGTATCAGGTCAATGCTGAAATGATTGGCTACAAGCCGTATCAGAAAGCCCATAACCTTAATTATCGCCAGAATGATTTGGGCATAATCGAACTTGAAGATAATCCCGAATATATTGATGCCGCATCTATTACGGCCATCGGAAATGCAATTTCCGTTCAAGGCGATACACTTGTGTACAATGCTTCTTCATTCCGGGTTGGAGAAAGTGCAATGTTGGAAGACCTTCTGAAGAAGATGCCTGGTATGGAGGTCGGCTCGGACGGGACTGTCAAGGTAAACGGCGAACAGGTGGACAAGATTACGATAGGAGGAAAAACGTTCTTCTTCAATGACCCGGCTATGGCCGTAAAGAATCTTCCGGCAAAAGTTGTAGAGAAAATCAAAGTAGTTGACAAGAAAAAGGAAGAAGCCGAGTTCACGGGAGTCAGCACCAAGGACGAGAAAGAGAAAGTGATGGACCTGGAACTGAAAGAGCAATATAAGAAAGGATGGTTCGGCAATGCCAAACTGAGCGGAGGTGCTGCAATCCATGAAAAGGCAGACGATGGGATGGCTGCAGACTCCAAGGCCCTGTTCAATGCCAATGCAATGGCAGCAGGATACAACGAACTCGATCAGATCACTCTTATCGCCAATGGGAAGAATGCTAATGAGCCTGGCAGTGGAACACTGATTTATTACTCTGGCACGGATGATATCGACGAGTTTGCTGAACGTGAAGGATTGACAACATCTGCGCAGGCTGGCGCAAATTACAATACCGAACGGATTAAAGGAATGGAAACCAGCGTCAATGTCGCCTATAATTTCAGCCAAAAGGATGCCCGTGAGAAATCCGCCCGTACTTCTTTCCAGCCGGATGGTGTAGATATCAATTCTGATGGAGGATATCAGGGATTTGGCAAAGACAACAGAGTAAGCAGCACATTCTACATCAAGAACAAGAA
>JAZRYS010000172.1:0-1011 GCA_045600865.1 Candidatus Aphodosoma sp. | reverse complement strand
GACTCGTGCAAGCATCGTTGACGGAGCTGTGCAGTATATCGCCGAGAAGACAAAGAACCATCAGCCTCGTACCATCCGAGTTCCGCTCAACGAGAAAGCCAAGGCTATCCTTGAGAAGTATTCCAACCTCGAAACGCGCATCCTGCCTAAGATTTGCCAGAATGTGTATAACCGATACATCCGCAAGATTCTGCAGATTTGCGAGATAACTCGTATGGTTACTGTCATAGACAACGACACTCGTGAGCCTGTACAGAAGCGCATCTGTGACATAGCCACCACGCATACTGCCCGTAAGACCTTCATCGGCAATCTCTACAAGAAAGTGAAAGATCCAAATCTTGTAGCATCACTATCTGGACACACCGATGGCAGCCGTGCATTCGCTCGCTATCGTGAGATTGATAACGACATGAAGCGCGATTTGGTAAAACTCATAGACTAACGAAAAGATACAAATATGAATAACATCGAACAGTTTGAACTCTTCAAAAAGCAAGTGCTGGAATGGCGAGATGCACATGAAGATGAATATATCAAGTTTGCGGAAAAGATGTCACGAGATGATAAAATAACCGCATATGCCAAACTTTACCTCAAACTTGGCAAATCCCTGCCTAAATTCCAGAAATTGTGGCTTTCTTGTTGGTCGGGAGCTACAAGATCAGATTTGTCTCTGGTTGAAAAATTATCAAAAGAGACTGGTATTGCCCAGTTTCTCGTCGAAGAGTTTCAACAGCAGAAGAATGGAACGACGGTGCCGCTTCTCCTTTCATGGATGTTCTCCGGAGCAATGTTTGAGGTCATCTTGGGCGTACTTGAAAATACTATCAAAAAGGACCAAATACCTACATTTGTCAGACCTATCATTCCGAGAATAATGAAAGCGGATGTCAGCGTCAGTGTAAAAAACGGCTATCGTTCTGTCAATGATTGGAAACAGTACGCTGATGATTTAGCCATTGTCGCACCTAAAAGCATAAGTCTGAAAATACTCAAAGACTTCATTGA
>JAZRYS010000171.1:0-1615 GCA_045600865.1 Candidatus Aphodosoma sp. | reverse complement strand
CGGCGGTGAGTCCTTGAAACAAGGTATATTGACCGCTGGCATGTAAGAAGAAAGTCGGTCGGTTCAGCGTAACAATACCCCAAGACATTGGCACATTGAACCATTGCTTGTCCATGCCGGCAGACAAGACAGGCCGAAAATTACCTATCTTAGGGATTGCTTCAAGGAAGACTGATAGCCTATGGATCTTTTCGGCATTCACATAGTTTTGTATGGTAATGCAGCTATGTGAGTCGAAACTATCCACCCATGAAATGCTCTCATTATTTATGTCACAGTACGTGGCTCCTAATGTAAGGAACTTCAACTGACCACGTAATGACAACCGATCCGATTCGGTTGGCATCAAGAAGGGATTGCCTGTGAGGATGTAATATTGGCTTAAATAGTCATAATTGGCACTGAGCTGAGTATAGAGCGGATGCCTGAGTGTCCTGTTAAAACCTGCAGACAACTTTAGATCATCTCTTTGATATTCGATAGAAATCCTCGGTTGCAGCGAAGTAAGCGACTGGTTCATATCGTCCATCCAATCCCCATTTTGACAATATCTGAATGAATTGTATTCAAGACGGAAACCTGTCGATAGATGGAATAGAGAACCAATGTTCCTGTCATATTCTGCGAATAACGAGAATCTGTCATTTTGTTGTCGAATCTCAGTATTGTTGGATATTTCATGTCCATGAAGGGCAATACTATGGAACTTATTCTTTCGATTGGTATTGGTATATTCTCCGCCCAATTCCAGTGATCCTCCCCACAAATGCCCGATTCCATGGAAACTACAGGCAAGAAGTTTGTTATTGACATGATTATAGTCCCACTCCCGCCATGGATTGATTCTATCTTTCTGTTTAGCTTCTTGAAGCCAATCGATATTGGCTTCGTATTGCACTTCGCCTAATTGACGGATGCAATATGCATTATAGAAGAAGGATGAGTTGCGTGGGGTATGTAGCGAGATTGAGTTTTCGTTCAATGAGTTATCTGGCGCATGAAGAAAACGAATGCTTCCTTTATTGCTTTCTTCGCCATCGGAAGGCAAATCGACGTTGAGTGCCAGTCTCATACCTGATGAATTGACAGAATCATGACTATAAGAGAATCCTAACACGTTGCGCACAATCTGATAACAGTCGGACAAATGTGATTGCAAGGACAAATACGTGACGGTGTCCTCTCGAATGTCCTGTTCCATGCATGTATAGGAATCCTCGTTTTGGAAAGATGCTGACAGATGGGCGAAAAGATCGAACTGTTTTAAATGGTAATTGGCATGGAACTGCGTTTCAAAGTCGTTATTTTCCGACTGTCCGTATGTTGTTTGTGCGCTAAGGCTCAATCCATCCTGTCTTGTGCGACGTGTGGTGATGTGAATGGCAGAAGCTTCATGCCGAGCATGCGGTCTATAGTCAATCCTGATGCTCCGGATATCTGCGGCATTGAGTTCATGGAGGTCGTTGCTGTCGCGCAACTTGCGTCCGTTGAGGTAAAAGACAGGTTTGCCCTGACCGATGATTGTCACATCATCACCTTCACGCGAAATGCCTGGCAGATGATCAAGCACCTCGTAAACTGAGCCTAATGATGACAACTCAGAGCCAGCTACATT
>JAZRYS010000170.1:0-1738 GCA_045600865.1 Candidatus Aphodosoma sp. | reverse complement strand
CGAACGCGACTTCAGATTCTGATATCAGGGGTGACATATACTGACAAAAAAGTCACGGGATTTCCCGTGACTTTTTTATTTAACCATTCAATCTACTTCGAGTTGTTTGTCCGTGACGACACTGATTTTCAAGTGTGATTTCCTGATTTCGGGAATTTTTCTGTGATGGTCAATTTTGTCAACAAACACATTTGATTATCAGATGGTTGAAGAAATATTTTGGGTGATTTGGGTGACTCAGACTTTTTTCGTACCTTTGCACTTATGTTTGTACGCAAGAAAAGAACAGGACAGGGACAATCAGTGTTGTTGTCGTCGATAAGAGCAAGGGAAGCTTCAAGGAAATTAAGAACTTTGGAGTTGTTTCCTCCGAAGTCGAGGCTGATGTACTTTGTGAGGAGGCTCACGAGTGGATAAACACATATGGTGGACAGCAAATCTTGGATTTCGGGAAGACAGATGTGCAAGAACGAGAACTGGAGGAAACTGCCCGGGCCTTTGCGAATATAGATTCCGTATTATTGAATGCACCCCAGCTCATTCTCAATCCCATCTACGATAGCATAGGTTTCAACCGTATTCCAGATGACATTTTACGCAATCTGGCAATAGCCAGGATATGCCAGCCACGAAGCAAACTCGCAACGGTGGACTACCTGAGATATCATTTTGACAAGGATTACAGCCTGGACAAGATATACTACTATATGGACAAGCTGTACAACACACAGCAAGAACTGGTGCAAGCCATAAGCGTAGAACACACAAGGAAGATCCTTGGTGACAGGATAGGCATAGTTTTCTATGACTGTACCACGATATACCTCGAGTCGTTTATTCGTGACGAACTGTGCGAGCCAGGATTTTCTAAAGACGGTAAGTCAAAGGAGAATCAGGTTGTGATTGGTCTGCTCGTAAGCGATGGCGGCTATCCTTTGGCTTATTCGGTGTTTTGCGGAAGCCAATACGAGGGATTCACCATGATACCTGTGGTGGATGACTTTGTAAGGCGGTTCAATCTGACAGATTACGTTGTTGTGGCAGATTCCGGATTGATGACAAGGAAGAACCTCACGTTGCTCCAGAGGGGAAACTACAAATACATTCTGGGCGCACGCATCCGTAACGAGTCTAAAGAGATAAGGGAGTGGATACTCTCACAAGAGAAGAAAGAAGAGGTTTACTACGAATGCGGTAAACCTTATGACATATCCTACATTGATTGTAATGGTGCCGAGACAACACAGGCAGTCAACGAGAGACTTGTCATCACATATTCCAAGGAAAGAGCGAAGAAAGACGCTGACAACAGGAGGAGGGGTGTTGACAGACTAAGGAAAGCCTTCGGATCAGGAACGATAAAGAAGGAAAGTCTGAACGGAAGGGGATACAACAAGTTCCTCGAAATAACAAAGCACGTTGGAATCTACATCAACGTGGAAAAGGTAGCCGATGATGCAAGATGGGATGGCTGGAAGGGTTATCTCATAATAGGCAAAAGCAGACTCAGACGCTATTCCTGACTAGCGAGCAGCGCAGACTCAGGTCTCTATTCGACCTGAAAAAGTATTTTGGGTGACGCATTCCCGAAGTCGGGAGAAGATAACTGAAGGCGAACGCGACTTCAGATTCTGATATCAGGGGTGACATATACTGACAAAAAAGTCACGGGATTTCCCGTGACTTTTTTATTTAACCATTCAATCTACTTCGAGTTGTTTGTCCGTGACGACACTGA
>JAZRYS010000169.1:0-2248 GCA_045600865.1 Candidatus Aphodosoma sp. | reverse complement strand
CTCACCATCAATCGTGGAGCGAACCTCAAGCTTACTTTTGCGTTCACGCACCAACACCACGTTACGCTGCATATTGGAGAGGTTGTCCTCCATCTGCTCCATCTGTATACTGCGGTACTGGGCATCCTTCTTCAGTCGCTCACCGATGAGTGTCTGCTTCTTTTGAGAAAGTTCGTAGTCCTCCTTTGCCTGGAGGTACGTTTCCTTGGAGATGAGTTTTTCCTTGTAGAGTCGCTCGTCCTGTTCGAAGGCTCTGCGCTTGCGCTCCACATCCATCTCAAGCGAGGCATTCTCCGTCTCGTTGTTCAGTTTGTCCTGCTGCATGGCAACCTGTGTATTTCGCAGGAGGTTCTGCTTCTCTGCCAGTTCAGCTTCGGCATTGAGTATCTGCAAGTCAAGGCTGCTGTTGGAGAGGCGGATAATGACATCGCCTTTCTTTACTTTCTGGCCTTCCTCTGCCACCTTCTCCATCACGATGCCACCCTCTTCGGGAGAGATATGCACCACTTGGATAGGGATGACCGTCCCGTTCAGTCGGACATAGTCCTTGAATTCGCCTTGCGTAACATTACTGATGGTGACATCCTCAGTATCAACCTGCAGGGTGCTCTGGTGATTGCCGAATACAATCCATAGCAGCACTATCAGCACGAATGCTCCTCCTGCTATGTAAGGGATGTGCTTCTTCTGCAGCCCTCGTTTCTTTTCTATTATTCTGTCCATAGTGGTGTTCCTTTGTAATAATTCAACATGCGCGTCTTATATAAATATGTAAGTTGGCATTGTAACAGTTGAGCCTTGCTTTGTAGCAGTGTGACAGTTTGTGTCTGTACGTCGATGGAGGAGGCAAGTCCCTCTTCGTACTTTCGGATGGTCAAGCGTGATGCAATGCTGTCCGATTCCACTTTTGCCGTCATCTTCATTGTTTCCTTACGGCTGTTCTCCTGATCCGTAATGGCTTCCTGTATCAGCCTTTGCAGTTCATTGCTTCGATACTCTAATTCTTCTTCTGCTCGTCGAACATTGTTGCGCTGTCGGCGAATGTTGGTAAGTGTGTTCAATCGGTTAAATATCGGTATGGAGAGCGAGGCATATACATACTGACCGGCATTGTTGTGGAATTGTTCGTTGAAACTTGTCGAAAGCGGTACATTCAGTTGCTTATAGTATGTAGTAGAGATACCAGCTCCCAAAGAAATGGATGGGAATAAAGCCCCTTTGCTGGAGTGATAAGCATACTTGGCTGACTGCAAATTGTATTCAGCTTGCTTGATGTCTGGATGAAAGAGCTTTGCATGCTCATAAATACCAGAGACCTCTGCATAGGTAACCTCCAAAGATTCCTCCTTGCAATCGGTAATTTCGAGTGTGTCGCCTATCGGGTAATTCATCAACTGTTTCAATGTCAAGATAGCATTGTCGTACAAAACATGCTGGTGAGTCACCTCGTAGTCATCGGCAGCGTATGTGGCTTGCATCTGTGCCACATCGGCTTCGCCCTTCTGTCCGACTTCTGCCATGACCTTTGTCTGGCGAAGGAGCATCTCGCTCTCGGCTCTCTTTTGGGTAGCAAATTCTATACATCCTTTATAATATAGCGCAAGCGTGTAAGTTTCCAGAACTTTTTGTGCCGTGGCATCTTTCTGTGCAGTCAATTGACTTTTTCCCATCAACACGTTTGCCTTAGCTGCACGCAGGTTGTTGTAACGTTGGAATCCGTCGAAGACAGGGATGCTTGCATTTAGCCCATACGAGTTATAGAATGTGCTGACATTTGTGTAGGTGTTTGTCTCAGGGTCAATGGCGCGACCAAAGTTGTACTGTCCTCCGATATTTCCTTCTGCTGCAGGTAGGAACGAACCAATTGCCCTTACCTTCTCTGCTTTATAGTCATCAAGCCCTATGCTTTGCAGTCGCACCTCATGGTTATGCGTGACAGCATACTGCATGCATTCATCGACTGTCCATGCATTTTGGGCATGTCCAGTGAGGCTGGTTACAAATAATAATATGTATGCGAATCTTTTCATTTTTCAGATTTTTGTACTACAAAATTACAATCAAGGTCATAAATAACAATGGATTTTTGCCTCGCCAAAGTACGATTGTATTAAAACAATACACTTTTCTGTATTAAAATAATACACTTTCACGTTACTAGCTGGGAAAAATGAACGGTATTATGCAATTACCCCAAAAACACACCAATGCCATGTGTGATACGAGTATTTTGCCATGTGTAACATCA
>JAZRYS010000168.1:0-67044 GCA_045600865.1 Candidatus Aphodosoma sp. | reverse complement strand
AAATAACACATACGGTGAAAATAAATGTGTCGTCCTTACAGGACTTAAACTGGATAACAACCTCATACACAGGGCTCACGCCCTGTGCTGGTATGTGCCGCCCCTTCAGGGCTAATACATGCGAAACTTGAGTAATTTATTATTACATCTGCTCGTAATAGTATGAGTAATCTATGCCTTTCATGAACATCTCGCGGCTGGTGATGTCGTCGGTCAAAGCTCCTTGGAGCAACATCTTGATTGGCTGGGTGTCTGTGGTGCTGGCACGCATTGCGTCAAGATACTCTTTCTTGTCAATCTTGCTCCAGTCAACACATTTTTTCAGGTTCTTCTTGAATATCAGGTCGAGCCAGATGCGCGTGCTGCGGCCATTACCCTCCATGAAAGGGTGCGCCACATTCATTTCGACGTATTTATCCACAATCTCGTCGAATGTGCTTTCGGGCATACGCTCTATGATACTCAGGTTCTCCTGAATATATTCCGCCCGGCAAAAGAGCGTGCCATCCTTCCAGATGGTGTGCTGGCGTATCTGTCCCGCAAAGTCATACAACCCGCCGAACAGATAGCCATGTATCTGCTGCAGACCCTGCACAGTGCCTACAGGGATGGAGTCGAGCATGTCGCTCTCGAAGAGCATGTATGCCTTCTTTCGGCTCTGCCCGTCAATGCTGTTGTCGTTGCTGGTCAGCCAGTCGATGAAAGCTGCCGCCTTGATGTTGGGGAAAACGAGTGCCAGTTGCCGCACAGTATCCATGTCCATTACGTCAGTATTGTAGCGTTTGCCGTCAGCAGCTCTTAATTTCAGTTGGGTAGTGGCACTAACCACCTCACTGTTTTCCCGCTTCAGCTTTGCCTTGAGATACTTCCAGTAATTACGGTTCTTGTCGTAGTTATTCTCGCCATTGAACGCACCAACGACATCTAAAGCCGAGAACCACCATTTGTTCCCGGCTTCATCCCAAACGGCACGGACCAGTTTGTCATTATAGAAACGTATAGATACCTTTTGCTCCATGGCACTTGCCTATCTCCAATGGTAACCCCTTGAAATCAAGGTGCCACACGGTTGATGTCACGTGGGAACATGCTTGCCTCTTTCACATTGGCAATGTTGAGGATGCAAGCTGTCAGACGCTCAAGACCTATGGCAAAACCTCCGTGAGGTGGCATTCCGTTCTTGAATGTGTCCATGTAGAAATGGAAGTTGTCTGGATTCATTCCACGCTCCACCATCTTGCGGCGGTAGTCAGACTCTTCGTGCATACGCTGGCCGCCTGATGTAATCTCAAGTCCACGCATAAGGAGGTCGTAACTGATGGTAAGCTCTGGGTTCTCCGGGTCGTCCATTGCATAGAACGCACGATGCTTGCTTGGGAAGTGGGTGATGAAGACAAAGTCTGAACCGAATTTCTCCTTGACGTATTTGCAGATGGCACGCTCCTCTTCTGGTGCCATATCATCTTCTCCACGGTGGTCTTCCTCGGTCAGATGCTCATTCCAAAGCAACTCATGGCACTCGCTCAGCCTGTAGGCAGGAATCTGCTCTGATATCTGTGGCAACTCAGCATTGAGCAGCTCAAGCTCGTGAGCGAAATTCTGCTGCAGATATGCCATGATATGGCGGATAAGGTTCATCTCAAGTTCCATGACATCTTCCTGGCCACGGATAAAGCCCATCTCGACATCAAGCGAGATGAACTCGTTGAGGTGACGGGATGTCGCATGTTTCTCGGCACGATATGCAGGAGCAATCTCAAACACGCGCTCGTATGCTCCTACGCCAATCTGTTTGTAGAACTGTGGCGACTGTGCAAGATAGACCTGCTTGCCGAAATAGTCCATCTTGAAGACATTTGCACCACCCTCTGCACCTTCGGAAACAATCTTCGGAGTGAAAATCTGGGTGAAGCCCTGGCTGCGGAGATATTCAGCAAAACCCTGGCTGATGCCGCTCTGTATTCTCAGGATTGCCATGTCGCGTGGGTTACGCAATGTCACATGGCGGTTGTCGAACTTGAAGCGCAGGAGGCTCTCCTCGTCACCGAACTTGAGAGCGTTGACGTCGATAACCTCTGTTGTCGAAGGACGGGAGATTATCTGTATCTTCTGGATGGCTACCTCGAAGTTGTTGTATGCCATTGCAGGGTCCTTGATTTTAGCCTCGTTGACTGTTCCTTCAACAATTACTGCCATCTCGCGAGAGAGGTCGTTGACTGCTGCAGCGTTGCCTTTTTCGTCAACAATCTGCATATTGTCATTCTGCATGACTGTCTGCAATAGTCCGTTAGCCTTGCGGATGATAAGGAAACCTCCCCATTTTGTGACACGGACCTTGTGAATCATGCCGTATGTGCGGATGACATCCGCCGGTTTCACATTTGCCAAGTCTGAAAACTCAGTGCTGGTGTGATGCGAGTTGATAAAGTTTGCCATAATATTGTAAGTTATTTGTTTGCATATCAGAAAAGTGGCGAGAGCAGTCTTGCGAACGATTCGTACATCCTTCGTGCCATGGTTCTCTGACGCCAGGATTGCATGTTGAGCTGGCGACAGGATTTCTCGTCTTGCAGGAAGTTTTTGGTAAGCTTTTCAGCGGTAGATTGGCCATAAATAAAGGTTGCAACCTCGAAATTCTGTTCAAAAGAACGTATGTCCATATTCGCGGTGCCTATTATCGACAGGTAATTGTCTATCACGACAGCCTTAGAATGAAGAAAATTCTGACGGTAGAAATAGACCTTCACTCCTGCCCTGAGCAATGGCTCAATATAACTGCGTGAGGCTGTCGAAACTACGATGGAATCACTCTGTTCCGCCATCATAAGCCTGACATCAACACCTGAGAGTGCAGCAGATTCCAAAGCTAACCTGAGTGTCTCTGGCGGTATGAAATATGGAGTATGAATGTAAATGCACTCACGGGCATTGTTAATTGCCGAAAGTATTCCATTCAGTATATGTGGCCAGTAAGAATCAGGACCAGAGGTAATAAGTTGTATCAACTGGTCATTTCCAGCCATTTCATCGCCTTCCTTAGGTTCGCATGGTGCTACATATTCCGGAAGAGGCAGGAACTCCTTGATATTGGCAAAATTCCAGTCAATGAGGAAAGCATGCTGCAAAGACTCGACGGCCGGGCCCATTATCTTTACAAAAGTATCACGCCACAGACCGAGATGATTACCCAATCTGTAACGGTCAGCAATGTTAATTCCACCCGTATAACCGATGGAACCGTCAATTATCACCAGCTTGCGATGGTTCCTGTAATTCACATATTTTAAACCAGACAAGGAATTGGCAGAAAGGAAAGGTGCAATCTTTACTCCTGCAGATTTGAGAGAATTTCGCCATTCTATCGGGAGATGCATTGCCCCAATGGCATCATAAAGCACCCTGACCTGAACTCCTTGCTCTGCCTTGCGCACCAAAATGTCGTGCAACTGATTTCCGACAGTACCCTCCTCTATTATATAAAACTCGATATGAATGGAGGTCGTTGCTGTTTCGAGGTCGGCAAACAGGGTCTCGAAAATCTCCTTGCCTGTTCCATAGACCTCTACCTTATTGTCTGTATATAACCTGGAATGCTGGTTATTGTCCAGCAAACGGATGAGTTTATGGAAATTGACTGGTACATTATGCTCATGTAATGTCTGCTCGTTTATAGTGGAGTAATCCTCAAGTGGTTTCAGACGCTTTGGCAGCAAGATAGAAGTACGGATGTCACGTCCCAGGAAAAGATATATTACGGCACCAACGATTGGCAAGGCAATAAGCAACAGTATCCAAGCCAAAGTACGGACTGGATTACGGTTTTCCATGACTATCACTACCGACAGAAAGGCGGCAAAGATAGCGTATGCCACTGCAATGGTATAATATATTATCGACCAAACCATTTTCTAATCATTTGTATGAGGGTTATACAGGATTTGGACTCCCGGCTGCGCCATAAGTTTAATTCCTGGCGCCATTACACCCTCTTTTGCAAACATTCTGCCAGTCTCGACATGCGCCTCGTCCCACAAACCTGAGTCAATAACCGTCTGCAACCACCGGGAACCTCCCTCGATGATGACTGAAAGTATTTTCCGCTCGTATAAAGCATTCAAGACCTGGCTGACAATGTCAGCACTGAAATCTATCTGGCAATATTCTATGTTTGGCTTACATATCCGCAATTCACAATTTGCCGATTGCTCGGTGAAAACGAGTGTTTTTGCCGCATCGTCAAATATTCTTGACCCGACAGGCACTCTCAAAGTTCTGTCAAGCAAGACCCTCAAAGGATTCTTACCGCTCCATTTGGTAACAGTCAGATGAGGATCGTCAAGAATTGCCGTATTTGTTGCCACCATTATTGCATCCTCAGTGGTGCGCATCTGATGATTGAGGGTTTTAGTAATGGCGTTGCTTATTTTCAGAGGTCCACTACCCTTCTCTGTTCTTGCATAATCAATGAATCCATCGGCAGTCTGTGCCCATTTCAATATAACATACGGACGATGATGCAACTGGTATGTAAAGAACCTACGATTGAGATGCTGTGCCTCTTTCTGCAACACACCAACAACAACCTCTACTCCTGCCTGCTGAAGCATACGCACTCCTCTACCGGCAACAAGCGGATTCGGATCAAGAGTTGCCACTACAACCTTTGGGATTCCTTTCCGGATGATAAGTTCACAGCATGGAGGTGTCTTTCCATAATGCGAGCAAGGTTCAAGCGAGACATATAGCGTTGACCTTTTAAGCAACTCAGGGTCAGTGACCTGATTGATTGCATTGGGCTCAGCATGAGGCAAACCTGCACGATGATGATACCCTTCAGCTATTATCCTGTCATCCGCAACGAGCAATGCCCCAACCATAGGATTAGGTGACGTCAAACCTTCAGCCCGCAAGGCGAGTTGAAGACATCGCTGCATATATAACTCATCTAAGTTCACACTATGCAAAAAGAGATTTCCCGAATTACGGAAAATCTCACAGTATCGAGCGGAAAACGGGGCTCGAACCCGCGACCCCAACCTTGGGAAGGTTGTGCTCTGCCAACTGAGCTACTTCCGCAAAAAAAAGAGTACCCGAAGCGGGACTTGAACCCGCACAGCCGCAATGGCCAAAGGATTTTAAGTCCTTCGTGTCTACCGATTCCACCATTCGGGCGACCAATACGTTCAGAACAGATACAAAAAAAGAGCGGAAAACGGGACTCGAACCCGCGACCCCAACCTTGGCAAGGTTGTGCTCTACCAACTGAGCTATTTCCGCAATTCTTTAACAGTATGTCCTAAAAACGAATGCAAAGGTACAAAGAATTCCTGACCTATGAAACAGATTAGTCAGTTTTTTTTGTAAGTTTTTTAAGTAATTGTAAATCAGATTGTAACTGCTCTTTTAGCAGGTCAATAGAGTCAAATTTCTGCTCAGGTCTTATGAAACGTAGCAATTGCAACTGGAGCAGAGAGTCGTAAAGATTGCCTTCGAAGTTGTCAATATAGACCTCGACAGAGAGTTTTCCATTGTCGAGAGTAGGGCGGTGACCGATGTTTAGAAGCCCCTCGTACTCCTTGCCGTCAGGTGTTGCTACTGTCACTATATAGGCTCCACATTTGGGCAATATCTTCTGTACAGGAATTTCGAGATTAGCTGTTGGAAAACCGATAGTACGTCCTACCTGATGGCCATGCACAACCTTTCCATGAATCCTGTAAGGATAACCGAGAAGGGTAGTGGCAAGTTCAACATTCCCATCTTCAAGAGCTTTTCTTGCCCTAGTTGAGGAAACATTTATCTCCTTCACACTAAAAGCACCACATCTGAGGAGTTCTATCCCAATCTCTCTACCAAAATTGACGTATTCATCGAAGCCTGACTCTCTGTCTGAACCAAAATGATGGTCATAACCAACCAATATGCTCTTGACAGCAAAAGAATCATGCAATTTCTTCATGAAATCGCGTGATGTCAGATGTGCAAGTTCGAATGTAAAAGGCAGTACCAGACAATAATCTATGTACGAAAGTTCGATTAAATGGAGTTTTTCGTCAGTAAGGGTAAGAAATTTCAACCCGCAATCTGGATTGAAAAGCAGCCTTGGGTGGTTCGAGAAAGTCACGACAAGGGTTTTCAAACCTCTGCATCTGGCCTCAGACTTCAAATCCCTCAACAGATATTCATGTCCCAGGTGTACTCCGTCAAAAAAACCTATGGTGGCAATTGCAGGTTCTGTCAATATGTCGGTGGAATGGAGAATTTTCATTGTTTTTCCATTGTTTTCTCTAATTCTTTCTTAGCGTCAATTCTCTTGGTTACAAAACTGAAAATGACAAGTGTAAGAGCAGCCACCAAACCAACAGCAGCAAAATAATACCAGATATAATGTGCATGTGCCGAGGCAGCAAGCCACTCTTGGTGTGTAGCAAACTTGGCAGGGTCAGGGCAATATCTGTCGAGCAGGAATCCCGACATGAAAAAGCCTATCAGTGATGCAAAGAAAGAATCCATCTGGCTGAAACCCAAATAGAGACCTTCCTCACCTTTAGGCGCATGATACGAGAAATACTCAAGATAACGAGGAGTTATGAAACACTCGCACAATCCCTGCAACATGATTCCAATAACCAACATCAGAGTTACAGGATGCAAACCGAGTATTGGCTGATCACCTAAAAACGTACCTGTTGACATTATCAGGGCAGCAACAGGAACAAGCAATATACCGATGAATATGGAGGTGAGAGCAGAACGTTTCTTCATGAAAGAAGTGACGACATTGACCAACAAAACCACAACCAGCGGATTTACATTTGCAATCCAACCTGGCTTTGCAGATTCGCCAACCATACGGACTACATATTTCGGCATTGAGGCATACAACTGCTGCTGGATAGTCCAGAAGCCTGCAGCTATCAGAATAAGCACAATCAATCGAGGTTTAGTGAATAATTTCGCCATTCCTTGACCAATCTCCTTGAACGATTTCCCCTCGCCTGCTGTATGAACAGAATCATACAAGAAATATGTTGTTATGAAGGCTAACAGACAAAGACCTGCAGATATGAAATTAACGTAAATGTAGGCATTCTGACCCGTAAAGCTTCTGAGTGGGTCGATTATTGATTTTCCACTGAATGCACCAATATTCACTATCATATAGAATATTGAATATCCTTTGGCACGAGTTTCGGTGGTTGTTTCACGTGCAACAGAAGCACGTATGATACTCTTGGTTATAGAACCTGTAAAAACAAGAATCAGCATTACCGGAACTATCAGCCAACGGTAGATTTCACCGAAGTCACGATAAAGGTAGGGTAGTATGCCAAGCGAAAAATAGGCAATAGGCATCAACCCAAATGCAAGCAGCAACGACTTGCGATAACCCAGCCTGTCGGCATACGCACCCGAAAACATCTGAAGAAAATAGGTGGTAGCAGAAAAGAGACCGGAAATAATACCTGCTTCAATATCCGAAAAGCCAAGAAGGTTTGACAGATAGAAAGTAATTGCGATGAAAATACCATAATATGCCGTGCGTTCCAGCATTTCGGCAAAGTTCACCGTCCAATAAGCCTTAGAAAAATTCATACTTTATTATAATAATTCTTTATAATGTTTGCCTTTGATTTGCCTATAACTTGTATAAGTTCTTGAATATCAGCCTGTTTAATTCTTTTTAACGACTTAAAGTGCTGTAAAAGAGCCTGTTTCGTCACTTTTCCTATACCAGGAATAGTATCAAGTTCCGATTGGGTCTGGCTCTTTGACCTTTTGTCGCGATGGAAAGAGATTGCAAAGCGATGTACCTCGTCCTGTATTCTTGTGAAGAACTGGAAAACTTCATCTTTTAGGCCCATTCCAACGACGATTGGCGGGGTTCCGATAAGTATCTCGTTTGTTCTGTGATGCTCATTCTTGGCCATACCTGCTATTGGTATCTTGAGATGAAGTTCGTCTTCAACAACTTTCCTTACTACCTCCATCTGCCCTTTTCCTCCATCTGTCAGGATAAGGTCTGGAAGAGCGATGGATTCATCAATAAATCTACTATAACGACGTCTCACCACCTCTGCCATGGAGGCATAGTCGTCAGAACCTACAACAGTTTTTATTATATATTTTCTATAGTCATTCTTCGATGGTTTACCCATCTTGAAGACCACGCACGCTGCCACAGCATCAGTGCCAGATATATTTGAGTTATCGAAACAGTCGATAGTACGAGGCAGTGTTTCGAGATGCAGCTTCTTCTGCACTTCAGTAAGCAGCCGCACCTGTCGCTGTTCAGGATTCAAACGTTCTGCCTGTTTGTATTTGTCAACTCTGTATTGAGCAACATTTCTCTGCGACAACTGCAAAAGTGTATGTTTATCGCCACGCTGGGGAACGATGAAATCAACACCTTTTATATCTGTATCCGGAAGAAAAGGCACTATGGCTACAGAAGAGACACTCTTGAATTTATCCCTGAGTTCAACTATAGCTAAAGACAATATCTCCTCTCTGGTTTCATCTTCAAGTGTTTTTTTATATTCGATAGTATATCCCTGAACGACCGAACCATTATTTATTCTCAGGATATTTATAAACGCACTTGCATCGTCCTCGTCATAACCAAACACGTCAATGTCCGAATCGGAAGTTGTTGTTATAACAGTTTTCGATTGATAATTGACTATTGCATCGTATTGTCGTTTCAGAACCTGTGCTTCTTCAAATTTCAGCTGCTCGCTTAATTCGTGCATTTGTTTGAGAAGATAGTCTGTCACCAAATGAGAATTGCCTTTTGCAATATCCCTTATTTGGTCAATCATTCGGTTGTAATCCGCCTTCGACTGACGGCCTACACAAGGAGCATTGCATCGATGAATATGATATTGCAGGCACTCTTTATATCTGTTATCGTCCACAGACTTTTCGTTAATAGGCAGTCTACAAGTTCTCACAGGAAAAATATCCTGAATAAGCGTCAGTAGTAAATCAAGAGTGTAGGTGCTTGGATATGGACCAAAATAATCTGCTCCACGGCTTACAACCCTTGTCTTGAAAACTCTTGGGTAATCTTCCTTAGTAATGCAAAGCCAAGGATAAGTCTTGCCATCCTTCAGCAGTATGTTATACCGGGGCTGGTATTTCTTAATAATATTATTTTCCAGCAACAGGGCATCCGCCTCAGTATCGACACAAATATATTCCAATCTTTTGATATGCGAAACAAGGATATTTGTCTTAGGCGAATCATGTGTTTTGGTGAAATATGAAGAGACCCTACGCTTCAGGTTCTTCGCTTTACCGACATATATAATTTTATCGTCGGCATTGAAGAACTTATATACACCGGGTGACGAAGGGAGATCTAAGTAATTAACCATAGCATTTATCGTTTTGTTCCACGTGGAACAAAAAATCAAAAAAAAAAATCGAACACCATATGTTCCACGTGGAACATATATCCCATATCATCTCCCTAATAATAATAACAACACTGAAACATCATTAGGAGATACTCCAGGGATACGAGAAGCATCGCCTATCGTTGCAGGTCTAATACGTGTCAACTTCTGCCTTGCTTCAGTTGAAAGAGACTGCTGTTCCTCATAATTAAAAGATGAAGGAATCTTGATGTAATCAAGTCTTGACAATTTATCCGCCAATTGTTTTTCCCTTGCAATATATCCTGCATATTTAATCTGTATTTCGGCTGCCTCTATGACTTCATCAAAACAAGAACCTTCAGTCAATTCTCTACATCTTTCGATAAGATTGCAAGAGTGGAGTAGAGCAGACATCGAAACCTGCGGACGTAAAACCATATCATATAAATGCACAGTATGGTCAACAAGCGAAGAACCAACAGAAGAAAGATAGCCATTAAGCAAATCTGGCTTCAGCAAATAATTCCGACAAAAATCAATTATTCTTTCAATGGCACCCCTTTTGCAACACATTATATTATAACGCTCCTCAGTGGCAAGACCAAGTCTATAAGATTTTTCAGTAAGTCGCATATCAGCATCATCTTGCCTTAAAAGAATCCTATATTCAGCACGTGATGTAAACATACGATAAGGCTCATCCACTCCTTTGTTCACCAAATCATCAATCAGCACTCCAATATATGATTCAGAACGAGAAAGAATAAAATCATCACCTCCTACACATCTTTGGTGAGCATTGATGGCAGCAACCAAACCTTGGCCAGCTGCTTCTTCATAACCAGTAGTACCATTCACCTGACCTGCAAAATATAGATTCTTTACAATCTTTGTCTCAAGAGTATGATGCAACTGCATCGGGTCAAAATAATCATATTCTATAGCGTAACCAGGTCTATAAGCCTTTACATTTTCCAACCCAGCTACTGTATGAATGGCTGCAAACTGAATATCTATAGGTAAAGACGAAGAAAAACCATTGATATAGTATTCTTCAGAAGTTTCTCCCTCAGGCTCAATAAACAACTGATGTTGATCCTTGTCAGCAAATGTAACTATTTTTGTTTCGATTGAAGGACAGTAACGAGGACCAATACTCCTTATCTGACCATTATATAAAGGTGAATCCTTTAGGCCAGATTTCAATATCTCATGAGTAGCATTGTTTGTATAAGTGATCCAACAAGGTCTCTGTATCAACGAATTACGGTTTCCAGGAAGAAAAGAAAAGCATCTAACATTCTCATAATCACCATCTTGACGCTGCATTTTACTGAAATCAATAGTGCTTCCATCTACTCGCATAGGCGTACCCGTCTTCATACGGTCAGACTTGAAACCGATATTTATAAGCTGTTCCGTCAAACCATACGAAGAAGGTTCAGATATTCTTCCTCCTTCGAATTTATGAGAACCCACATGCATCAATCCATTAAGAAAGGTTCCAGCAGTAAGAATAACAGTTGTAGATTCAAACTTGACTCCCATAGCACACTCTACTCCTGCAACCACACTATCTATAATGGTAAGTTTTGTAACACAATCCTGCCATATATCAAGATTCGGAATACCATCCAAAATTCTTCTCCAATTGTCAATGTATTTAGTACGGTCACATTGTGCACGTGGACTCCACATAGCAGGTCCTTTTGACATATTCAACATACGAAACTGTATGGAAGACATATCAGTCACTATACCCATTTGGCCTCCCAAAGCATCAATTTCACGCACTATTTGGCCTTTTGCAATGCCTCCAACAGCAGGATTGCAACTCATTTGCCCAATTTTATTCATATCCATTGTTATCAACAATGTCTTTGAACCTAAATTAGCAGCAGCTGAAGCAGCCTCACAACCGGCATGTCCTGCACCTATTACTATAACATCGTACCTCATATTTATTAACAATGGTGACTAACATGTGTTCAAAATATGTTGAAAAGGTAATAAACAAGGTTTAAAACAACACTTATAAACAACATGTCCTTTAAATACACAGTAATTTAAACATAAAATTGAACAACCTAATAAGATATAAATCAAAAGCCAAACATACTTTTCAACATTACTAACAACATATATAATAAATATAGATGATTCAAATTTAGATTATAAGTAATATATGTTGAATAATGAAAAGTACTTAACTAATAAACAATATCTATATAAATAATTTATAATCAAGTATTTAATAAAAAAATATCGTTTATCTGAATATTTTTGCAAATTTAGCAATTATAATTCGATTATTTGTTGTAATTTTGCAAAAAATTATTGACCATTTTCTCTTTAATAAAAATTACAAAATAAATAACTATTATGAAAAAGAAAATCTTATTCGCTTTAGCGGTTTTAGCTTTGGTTCTTACTGCATGTAAGCCTCCAAAAGAGTTCATCGATAAAGTAAAGATGAACCCAGATCCAGCAGTTTATAAAGCTGGAAAAGTGGAAGTTACATTTGAAGGAAACTTCCCTGAAAAGTATTTTACTAAGAAGATGACAATGACTGTCACTCCAGTATTGACAACATCTGATGGTCGTGTTTATAAAGGAACTCCTAAGACTTATCAGGGTCAGAAGATAAAAGACAACAATGATGTCATACAGTATAAAGTAGGTGGCAAATACACTCAATCTGCCATTTTTGAGTTTGAAGAGGGTATGGAGACTGCAACAATCACCCTTGAGGCAACAGTTCAGACTAAGAAAAAAACATACGAACTTGAACCAGTCGTAATTGGCAAGGGCATAAACATTACTCCTACTCTTGTTTCGTTGACTCCTGGTACTGGAGATTTAAATGCACTCGTAATTTCAGACAATTTCCAGCGTATTATTGAGGAGCGTACAAATGCTCAGATTAAATACCTCATCAATCAGTCACAGATTCGTTCTTCAGAATTGAATCAGGAAGAGGTAAAAGCATTGACAAACACTATCAAGAATCTCAAAAATGACACAGTTCGTCAGATTAAGGGTATCGAAGTAAGTTCATACGCTTCTCCTGACGGAGGTTTGGATCTTAACGAGAAACTTGCAGGCAACCGTGGAAAGAGTTCTGAGAACTACATTAATACTCAGCTCCGCAAGATTAAGGCTCAAGTATCAATAGAGTCTAACGTTACAGCTGAGGACTGGGAAGGTTTCCAGGCTTTAGTAAACGCTTCTAACATTGAAGATAAGGCTGTCATCCTTCGCGTCTTGTCAATGTACACAGATCCAGAAGAGCGTGAGGCTGAAATCAAGAAACTTTCAGCAGCATACAAAGTGTTAGCTGACGAAATTCTTCCTGAACTTCGCCGTTCAAAGATGGCCCTTGTTGTCAATGTAATAGGTAAGTCTGACGAAGAAATTGCACGTCTTGCAAAAGAGGATGCAACAAAACTCAACGAGGAGGAAATCCTCTATGCTGCAACATTGACTAACGACAAGGCAGAGAAGCAGGCTATCTACGCTAAGGCTACAGAGCAGTTCCCTAACAGCGTTCGTGCTTTCAATAATCTCGGTTATGCTTACTATGAACAGGGCAAATATGCTGAGGCTCAGCGTTGCTTCGAAAAAGCTATTTCAATGGATGCAAATAATGCTGCCATCAATTACAATATGGGTCTTATAATGTTGACAAACAATAATGTTGACAAAGCTGAGGAATATTTCGGCAAAGCTGCTGGTGTAGGTAAATCTTTGAACCAAGCTCAGGGTGTCATCGCTATCCTTAAGGGTAACTACAAGAAGGCTGCTCAGTTGTTCGGCAACGATGCTACCAACAATGCTGCTCTTGCTCATATCCTCAATAATGACAATGCTGCTGCACGTCGTGCTTTGGATAACAACCAGAACCCTAACGCTACAACTTATTACCTTCGTGCTGTTCTTGCTGCACGTACAAACAACAAGGCTGAGTATGAGTCTAACCTGGCACAGGCTTCAAGACTTGACTCAAAGTATGCTACTCGTGGTGCAAATGACGTTGAATTCAACAATGTACGTTAATCATCAACTATTATAAGAAATAGGTCAAGAGGGTTTTCCTTCTTGACCTATTTTTGATTTATGGAACTGGATAGTATTCTCAAATATGTAACAGGTGTAGGTCCAAAACGTGCCGAGATGCTCGAAAAGCAACTCGAAATAAGGACAGTCGGTGATTTGCTGACCTACTACCCGTACAAATACATTGACCGTTCGAAATTCTACAGGATTGCAGAATGTGTCGATGATGCCTCGTATGTCCAGTTTCGAGGAGTAATCCGGAGTTTTGACGTGCAGGGTACTGGTCCCAAGCAACGTCTCATAGCAAAGTTCACCGATGGTTCTGGTATTATCGACCTTGTATGGTTTCAGGGATTGAAATACATAAAAGACAGTCTGCGGATAAATGTTGAATATATAGTATTTGGAAAACCTACTTTTTTCAGGGATACTTTCAACATTGTCCATCCTGACATTGATGCTTATACTCCTGAAAACATAAAGCGCAACAGCGGCCTTCAGGCTTTCTACAACACCACAGAGACGATGAAGCGTATGTTTCTGAACAGCGAGGCCATACGCAAGATTGTCTATAATGTGCTGCAGGACCAGACCATACATTTCAACGAATACATTCCTTCTGAGATTGTCTCAAGGTTAGGATTAATGGGTAAAGATGATGCCATAAGGCAGATACATCGTCCCACGTCAAACGAATTATTGAAAAGGGCTCAGTTTCGCCTGAAATTCGAGGAATTATTCTATATACAGTTGATGTTGCTGAGGTCTGCACAACTGCGCATGCAGCGTTATAAAGGGTATGAATTCAAGAAAGTGGGTGATTACTTCAACCGTTTCTACAGCGATTTCATGCCTTTCCCTCTCACTGGAGCACAGAAACGTGTCATCAAGGAGATACGCAACGACATGAACACAGGCCGTCAGATGAACCGTCTTCTTCAGGGCGACGTGGGTAGTGGCAAGACAATGGTCGCAATGCTCACAGCCTTGATAGCCCTCGACAATGGGTTTCAGGTCTGCATCATGGCACCAACCGAGATTCTTGCCAACCAGCATTACGAAAGTATATCGTCTCAACTGTTTTCACTTGGGGTGGAAGTTCGGTTGCTCACAGGTTCTGTGAAAGGCAAGAGGCGTCAAGAGATATTGGATGGGCTTTCGTATGGCAATGTCCAGATAGTCATAGGCACTCATGCGCTGATAGAAGACACTGTGGTATTCAAGAATCTTGGTTATTGCGTCATAGACGAGCAGCATCGTTTTGGGGTGGCACAGAGAGCAAAACTGTGGACAAAGAGTAAGTTACCTCCTCACGTGCTTGTTATGACGGCAACGCCTATCCCGCGTACGCTTGCAATGACAGTCTATGGCGACCTTGAAGTGTCGGTGATAGACGAACTCCCCCCTGGCCGAAAGCCTGTGGCTACATATCATTATTACGATAATGCCCGTCAGAGTCTTTATGCCTTTATACATAAACAGATAGCTGAAGGTCGTCAGATATATGTAGTTTATCCGTTGGTCAAGGAGAGCGAAAAGATGGACCTCAGGAATGCAGAGGAGGGCTATAACCAGATGATGGAGGCTTTTCCCGAGTGCGAGGTCGTGATGGTTCACGGGCAGATGAAAGTCCAGCGTAAAGACGAGATGATGGAGCGTTTTGTTTTAGGCAAGGCGCGGATAATGGTGGCAACGACAGTAATAGAGGTTGGTGTGAATGTGCCGAACGCTTCTGTGATGGTGATAGAGAATGCAGAGCGTTTTGGTCTCAGCCAGTTACATCAGTTGAGGGGTAGGGTAGGAAGAGGTGCCGACCAAAGTTATTGCATATTGATGTCAAAATATGAGCTGGCAAAAGAGACTCGCCAGCGTCTCTCTATAATGTGCTCTACAAATGATGGTTTTGTAATTGCAGAGGAGGATATGCGCCTTCGTGGGCCAGGCGACATGGAGGGTCTTCAGCAAAGCGGCCTGCCTTTCGACCTCAAGATAGCCAGTCTTGCAACGGATGGTCTGGTGCTTAACCTTGCACGAGACGAGGCAAAAAAAATCATCGCTGCCGGTATTATTGACAACGATGAATATTCAGGTTTGCGCAATCACTTGCAGCAACTGGAGAACCGCGAACACAACTGGGGGAGCATCTCCTGATTATTCAAATCCCTTAGGGTGGGCAAGCGATGTCCTGAAGACGGCGGTCACGCTATAGCCGTCAAACTGGTTCTTGAACATTGCCACAACTGTACGGTTGTCTGGGTTGATGCCATCCTCCCAACGCTCATTTATGGTTGAAATCTCACGTTCCTCTATTGTTTTTGCATTCAATGTGTCTATAGTGGCAGGGTCAGTTGACGAGTAAAGTGCCTCTTCAGGTGTCTTGGCAAACACTTTTATAATCTTTGCACCATAGAATTTGTCGTCCTCACGACATAAATCACGAAATTCATGGTATTGTTCCAGAGCTCTTTCTGCATTGGCGCAGTTGATGCAGACGTATGCTCCACCCACTTTCCGTTGGTCTGCCATCGACACTACGACATACACCATCGTATCTCCATGCTCGAAAATCACTTTCTCGGCAAACCTTCGTGATGATTCTGTAAATCCGTGGTTTATAAGTGTTTGACCTATGTCGTCTATATCATTGTTTATAGAGTTTTTCAAAATTTTGAGCAGCTGTTTAGTGCTCATAGTAGTGCAAGAAGCCATCATCATCATGGTGATGAAAAGCATGAAAATTTTTTTCATATAGTTTGTTCTAAAAATCGTGCAAAGGTAATGATTTTTTTTGTAACTTTGCGCCCAAATTGAAAATAATTTTATGAATAACTTCAAACGTACCCTTGTAACCACTGCGTTGCCATACGCAAACGGTCCTGTTCATATTGGTCATCTGGCTGGTGTTTATGTTCCTGCAGATATCTATGTCCGTTACTTACGTCTTAAAGGTGAGGAAGTTCTGTTTGTCGGAGGTTCTGACGAACATGGTGTGCCTATCACGATAAAGGCTAAGAAAGAAGGTGTCACACCTCAGGATATCGTTGATCGCTATCATGGCATTATCAAGAAATCATTCGAGGAATTGGGTATCTCTTACGACATCTATTCCCGCACTTCGTCCAAGATTCATCACGAGACCTCGTCAGAATTCTTCCGCAAACTCTACGAAAAAGGAGAGTTCATCGAGAAGACTTCAGAGCAGTATTACGACCCAGAGGCTCATCAGTTTCTTGCCGACCGTTACATAACTGGTACCTGCCCTCATTGCAAGAACCCTAACGCATACGGAGATCAGTGCGAGGCTTGTGGTACGTCTCTGAGCCCACTTGATTTGATAGATCCACACTCGACACTCTCCGGGGCAAAGCCAGTACTGAAAGAAACAAAACACTGGTATCTCCCTCTCGACAAGCACGAGGAGTGGCTCAAGCAGTGGATTCTCGAAGGTCACAAGGAGTGGAAGGTGAATGTATATGGCCAGTGCAAGTCGTGGCTCGACATGGGACTTCAGCCACGTGCCGTAAGCCGCGACCTCGATTGGGGTGTGCCTGTACCCGTAGAAGGTGCCGACGGCAAGGTGCTTTATGTGTGGTTTGATGCCCCAATAGGCTATATATCAAATACTAAGGAACTTCTGCCAAACGACTGGGAAAAGTGGTGGAAAGACAAGGATACACGTATGCTCCATTTCATAGGAAAGGACAATATTGTCTTCCATTGCATAGTCTTCCCTGCAATGCTCAAGGCCGATGGCAGCTACAATCTGCCGGACAATGTCCCTGCAAACGAATTCCTCAACCTCGAAGGCCGCAAGATTTCGACTTCAAAGAACTGGGCTGTATGGTTGCATGAATACTTGGTTGATATGCCTGGCAAGCAGGATGTCCTCCGTTATGTGCTCACTGCGAATGCCCCAGAGACAAAGGATAACGACTTTACGTGGCACGATTTCCAGCAGCGCAACAATTCGGAGCTGGTTGCAATATTCGGCAATTTCATAAACCGTGCGCTTGTGCTCACCCATAAGTTCTATAATGGTGTGATTCCGGCAGTAGGGGAGTTGGCAGACGTTGACCGCCAGACGCTTGACGAGTTCATGGAGGTTAAGAAGGCAATGGAGGGTTATCTTGACGTATTCAGGTTCCGTGACGCACTGAAGGAGGCAATGAACCTTGCACGTATCGGCAATAAATATCTTGCTGACATGGAGCCTTGGAAGCTTGTCAAGACGGACGAGGCACGTACTGCAACAATCATGCATGTTGCCCTGCAGATAGCGGCAAACCTTGCAATAGCATTCGAGCCATTCACTCCATTCTCAGCCCGTAAGCTTCGCGAAATGCTCAATATGGGTAATATTGTATGGGCAGACCTTGGTCGCATAAATCTGCTTAAGGCTGGCGAGACAATCAACAAGCCTGAATTGCTTTTCGAGAAGATAGAGGATAGCGTGATAGAGGCTCAGATTCAGAAGCTCAAGGATATGGAGAAGCAAAACGAGATTGACAACTATAAGCCTGCAGATGTAAAGGCGAACGTGCCATTCGAGGAGTGGGAGAAGACAGACATACGCGTAGCTACAGTCATTGAGTGCACAAAGGTGCCAAAGGCAGATAAGCTGCTTCAGTTCAAGTTGGATGACGGCATGGGAGGCCGTACTATAGTCTCAGGCATTGCCCAGAGTTACCCAGAGCCAGAGAAACTCGTAGGTACGCAGGTGCTCTTCATAGCCAACTTCGAGCCACGCAAACTCCGTGGGATAGTCTCAGAAGGCATGATACTGTCAGCTGTTGATGCAGATGGCAAACTTGTTCTATGTACACCTTCCCAGCCAGTCAAGCCTGGTTCTACGGTAGGATAAAAATAGAAAGACGACTCTGTCCTATACTGAAAAAAGTTGACTCCAAACTTTTTAACAAATGGAGTTAGAAAACGATCAACAGTGTAGGGAACAAAAGCTGGCATCAGGCCGTCAGAAGCATAGTCGATGGCGGAGAAGAGCGCAGGGTGTCATTGCTGTGCGGCTTTGCAGGATTCAGCAAGCAATCCTACTACAAGCCGCAGGTGGATGGATTTGTGCCCAGCGAGAGCGGTAATCCTAAGGATAATGCCCAAGCCGAAAGGCTCAACAACACATTCAAGAAGGCTCAGTACAAAAGTTTGGCTGACATTAACTTTGAGAGTAGTAGTTCCCATGTTATATTAGGATCACGCTACCTGTCATCATGTCATCTGGCGGACTAGCTTTTTGGCATTTTAAATCGACTTATAGTTCAAAAATCGGCGTTTTTTTATTCTGTCGCAGACAACTTATTTCACTATCTGAAAGAAGAGGTCGTTGATGCTCTGGCCTTGTTGGATAATTTCGCCCAAAGGCCCTGATGTGGCGATGGTGCCGTTATGGAGGATGGCGGCATGGGTGCAGATGCGGGAGACTGAATCGAGGTTATGGGTCGAGAAAAGCACCGTAGCTCCTTCGGCATTGAGCCGGAGGATTTCTTTTTTCAGCAATTCAGCATTGACGGGGTCGAAACCGCTGAAAGGCTCGTCGAAGATGAGCAGGCTTGGCCTGTGGATGACGGTCGAGATGAATTGAACCTTCTGCTGCATTCCTTTTGAGAGCTGCTCGACAGGACGTCTGCGCCATTCGGTCAACTCGAAACGCTCAAGCCATATGTCCAGTTCGCGTGACGCTTCCTGACGTGTCATGCCGTGAAGCATTGCAAGATAGATGACCTGCTCGCCGAGAGCCATTTTGCGATACAGGCCGCGCTCTTCCGGCAGGTAGCCTATGCGTGACGAAGAGTCGAGGGTGATGGGGGCTCCATCCAGAGAGACAGAACCTGAGTCGGGCGATATTATGCCGTTGATGATGCGCAAAAGTGTGGTTTTGCCTGCCCCATTGGTGCCGAGAAGGGCATAGACGGAACCTTCTGGAATGTCGAGGGAAAGCCCCCGAAGTACCTCATGGCCAGTGTAGGATTTCACCACTTTGTCGATTTGAAGCATGGGAAAAATTTTTAAAGGAAAAAATAATCAGAAATCTTGTGCAAAGGTACGAATTTTTTTTGTAACTTTGTGCGCTAATTTTGGAGTAAATCGTCTGCATTATGAAAAAAACAACTTTTTGTATCTGTTTACTGATTTTCAGTGTGCTCGCAATGAACGCACAGATGGTCAGATACCCATTTCAGAAGGAAATGAAAGCGGGTGATTACAAAGCTGTTAAAGCATCTATTGACAAAGAACTGAAAAAAAATCCAAAGGCAACTGGCGTCAATTACACTGCCTATAAGCTGTGCATGATAAAGACGTACAAAGGCTACAGTCTGGAGAAAGCATACTCACATTTGGTGGCTTCGCGGGATGGTTTTAAGGCGATGAATGACGAAGAAAGGGCAAAAGCTGAGCGAAATGGCTTCAATGATGACCTCTATACGATAGGTTTAGAGTTCGTTTGCAAGATAATTTACGATGAATTGCTGGAAGGCGAGCCGACTGAAGAGCAGCTGGATTCCTTTCTGTTGACATACATCCTGGCACCAGAGGAGATAAAGATGGATGTCGAAAAACGCAGGGATCAGATGCGCCAAAGTGCCGCCAAAGGGTCAGGTTCCCGCGTGGAATACTGCAACATGCTCAAGCAGAATCCTGTGGGCGACTGGGTAGCTGGAGCAAAGCGGGACATCTATAACGAGGCAATGCAGGGAAAAGACATTGAACTCATGGAATGCGTGATCGAAATGGTTACAGGGGCAGAGCGGGAGAAACTCATGGAGAAGATTCATGATATATGGGTGAGCGGACCGTCGCTGCAACACTTGGACAGCATGTATGCCCTGTATGAGCGTTTCAACTCGTCAACACTCATGAAATACAAGGCTGCAGACCTGAAACGTGCCGAGGCTGAGAAAAGGGCTGACGGGAAAGTCAGCAAGGGTCTGGTCGATTCGCTGGCTCCATACAATATCGGAATGGTGTACATGGCAAGATACCTTGACCAGATGCAGAAAGAGGGTGCTGCAGCAAGCAAGATTTCAGCAGCATTGGAGTCATTCAAAGCGGGTTATGGCAGCAATCCATGGTACAAGACCATGGCAGCAACAATGTCCGCAAAGGTTTCAGGAGAAATCAAACCGGAGAAGTTGAGCGAAAAGGTCAATTCGGGTGGCCATGAGTATTCACCTTACATCTCGGCAGACGACAAGACCCTCTATTTCGTCGGGAAGAAACGTGTTGACAACCTCGGAGGAGAAGACATATTCTACGCAGAACGTGACGAGAACGGCCAGTGGAAACGCCCTATGCAGATACGAAGCATCAACACTGAGCGAGGAAACGAGGCTGTCGAGGCTGTCAGCGTGGATGGCGAAGACATGATTGTATTCAAGAACGGCAAATTCTACACCACACGCCGCCATGGCACGACATGGGGCAAACTGGAACAGATGCCAAAGAATGTGAACATGGCTTCATGGCAGGCAGATGCCACACTGACAAGCGACGGCAAGGCAATGCTTTTTGCGGCAAGAACCAACAACGGCCGCGAGATTGGAACCTCGGAAAACCTGTACGTCAGCCTGAAACAGGCAGATGGCACCTGGGGCGAGGCCATAGAACTCGGGTCAAAAGTGAATACGTCATTCAACGAGCGCGCTCCGTTTATGCACCCAGACATGAAGACCCTGTACTTCTCGAGCGAAGGCCACGGTTCCACAGGCAGTTACGATGTATGGATGACACGCAGGCTGAATGACGAGAAATGGACGGAATGGAGTGAGCCTGTGAACCTCGGCCGTGAGATAAATACCGGCGAGATGGAGTGCTGGTACAAGATATCCACTGACGGCCAGAAAGCATATTTCTCGAAGGGAATAGAGTCTGGCAATGAAGACATTTACATCATTGACTTGCCTGCAAAAATGAGACCTGAAGGTGTCACTATAATAACTGGCCACCTGAAAGACAGAAAGGGTAAATACCTTGAGGGTGTGATACGTTGGGAGGATCTTGAAACAGGTCGCGACATGGGTGAGGTAAGGACAAGTTCGGTTGACGGAAAGTTCTTCATCGTACTACCTATGGGCAGAAACTATGGCTATTATGTTGACAAAGAGGGATATTATCCTGTGGCAAACTGGATAGACCTCAGAAACAGGAAGAATGTGACAAAAGAGGAGCACGACATCGAGATGGTGTCGTACGAGGAGATGATGAACGAGGATGCCGCAGTGCCTTTGAACAACCTCTTCTTCGAGACAGCCAAGTCTGAACTGCTGCCTGCATCCCGCTTTGAGCTGGACCGTGTGGCTTACATCCTCAAGAACATGAAGAGCATACGCGTTGAAATAAGCGGGCATACCGACAGCAATGGCGAGAGAGACAAAAACCAGAGACTCAGTGAAGACAGATGCCGTTCGGTTCGCGACTACCTGATTAGCAAAGGTTGCAAATACGAGATGTTCACTATAATTGGTTATGGACCTGACAAACCTCGTGCTACAAACGAGACCGCTGAGGGAAGGCAACTGAACAGACGTGTGGAGCTGAGAATCAGGAGATGACGAAAGACTGAAGTCAAAAGGACCGTGAGGAACAAGGGCCACATATTTATAATGTGTATCGTTTGCGGGTTATGCGTATGCGAAGACCTGCAGGCTGACCCTGCGGCAAAAGGAAGAGGAGACAGAGGCGGAAACGTCTATTTCTGCGAGTTCGGATTGAGTGGTGGATGCGGCTTCACTCTTGGCGACGTCAACGGAATGCTGTTCAACTACGTGCAACCAGTCGGAGGTGCCTATTTCCGTTACAAATTCAACGGCCACTGGGAGATAAGAGTGCAAGGCGAAGGCGGCTACCTTGGCGTGCAGAAAATTGATGACGACAAGAGACGCAACCTTTTCGGTGGTGCAATGGTTTTGGGAGAATTCAACTTCTTCAATTATGGTGTGCAGAAATGGGCTGAATACCGTACATGGGTTACTCCTTCGCTGGCATTAGGCGTGGGATTTATCGGGTTCAACGGAGGCTTTGCCGCCACGCTGCCAATGGGTATCGGTGTGAAATTCAAACTCTCCGACCGAGTCAACATGGGTGCCTACTGGATGGTGAGCAAGGCATTCACTGACAAACTGGACTATGTGGATGACCCGATAGGGCTGAACAGAGGTTTCTGGAACAACAGAGACTGGTATTCAACCGCACAGTTATACATTTCTATTAACTTTCTTAAATTCTGTGCTCCATGTCGCAATGGGGTGACAGTGAAAAAACAATATTGATGATGAAAGTTCCTGAGCACATAGCAATTATCATGGACGGCAATGGCCGTTGGGCCAAGAAACATGGCCGTGAGAGATTGTTCGGACACCTGAACGGAGTGGAATCAGTGAGGGCTGTGTTGGAAACGGCAGTCGAGATAGGTGTTAAGTATCTGACTCTCTATACATTCAGTACCGAAAATTGGAACCGCCCTAAAGAGGAGGTTGACGGATTGATGACCCTGCTTATGCAGAACCTTGTGAAAGAGTTGCCCACTTTCCACAAGAACAACGTGCGACTCAGAGCAATTGGTGAACGACAAATGCTGCCTGAAGAGGCACGCAGATTGCTGGAAAACTGTGAGGAAGAGACAAAGGAACACGACCGCACCACACTGGTGCTGGCACTGAGCTACTCATCTCGCTGGGAGATAACTGAAATGGTACGCAAGGTGGCTGAGAAGGTGGCAAGAGGCGAGATGAAACCAGAGGAAATAACCGAGTCAACCGTATGCGACAACCTTGCCACTGCCGGAATACCTGACCCCGACCTGCTGATAAGGACCAGTGGTGAATACAGATTGTCGAACTACCTGCTGTGGCAACTGGCTTACACAGAGATGTATTTCACTGACACTCTGTGGCCTGACTTCAGAAGAGAAGAATTCCTAAAGGCAATAGAAAACTTTAACGGAAGAGAAAGAAGGTTCGGTAAAACCTCAGAACAAATGACAAGTGAAAATTATTGACGTGAAAAGATATTCTTTAGTCATATTGCTGCTGCTGACGACAATGAAGTCGATTGCACAAGAAAGCATCACGGAACGGTATAAGATCGATTATGCCGAAACAAATCGTGAATATGTGCTGATGGGGATAAATATCGAAGGAGCAGACCATTATGAAGACTATATGTTGGTGGGTTTCTCTGGCCTGACTGTCGGTGAAAGATTGAAGATGCCAGGTGCAAAAATAACCAATGCGGTTAAGAAATTCTGGAAACAGGGATTCTTTGCCGATGTCAAAATCTATGCAGACAGCATCATTGGTGACAGCCTATGGATAACTATTGCACTGAAACAACTGCCACGCGTCAAAAAAGTAAACTATTACGGCCTGAAAAAGGGCGAAATAGAAGATATCGACCCAACAGTCGAAATACAAAAGAACAAGCAGCTGAATGCAGATGCCATAGACCGCACGAAGATAGCGATAAAGAAATACCTGGCTGACAAGGGCTACTACTCTGCAGAGGTGGTTGTCTATCAGAAACCAGACCCTGCGGACGACAGCAACGTGCTGATAGACATCAGTGTAGATAAGGGAACAAAAGTGAAGGTGAACGACATAATCGTCACCGGAAATTCAGCCTTGAGCATGTACAAGATTGACAAGGCCATGAAGAAAACCAACCGTAAAGGCAAGATACAGAACATTTTCCGGTCAAAGAAGTTCATTCCTAAGGAATACGCAAACGACAAGAAGACACTGATCGAGAAATATAACGAGATGGGGTTCCGTGATGCCAAAATCGAATACGACACAGTGATTCGCCGTGATGACGGACGAGTAGATATCTACATGGACATAACCGAAGGCAAGAAATATTACTTCGGCGAAATGAAGTGGGTGGGCAACACCATGTATTCGTCTGAATACCTGAACCAGATACTCGGGTTGAATCAAGGCGACATTTACAACGGCAAGCAAATGGACAAGCGACTGTTTGAGGAAGAAGATGCCGTGACAGCTCTTTACAAAGACAATGGTTATCTGTTCATGCAACTCGATCCGGTAGAGACTGGAATAAATGGTGACTCCATCAATTACGAGTTCCGCATATACGAAGGTTCGCAAGCCACAATAAACAAGATAACCATCAATGGTAACACTAAATTGTATGAGCATGTCGTTCGACGCGAGATGAGGGTGAAACCAGGTGCACTATACAGCCAAAGTGACCTTGTACGTACTTTGCGTGAACTGGCACAATTGGGACAGTTTGACGAGGAGAAGATATACTCAGGAGTTGACATGAAACCAGATATGGAGACAGGTACTGTTGACATCGACTTTAACCTTGAGAGCAAGAATTCCGACCAGATAGAGTTCTCTGCCGGTGTCGGCCAGTCAGGACTTGTGCTCTCTGTGGGACTGAAATTTACCAACTTCGCCATACAGAACTTATTCAAGCCTAAGACATACCGGATTGTGCCTCAGGGAGAAGGACAGACATTGAGCCTCAAGGCACAAGTGAATGGCATTTACTATCAGAACTACAGCCTTTCGTTTTTTGACCCATGGTTGGGTGGCAAACGTCCAAATTCTTTCTCATTCAGCATTTACTATGCCGTGCAGACCGGATTGAGCAACCGCGCCTACACCAACTATAACAACATGAGCAATTACTACACCAACTACTATGGAATATATGACCAGACATACAACTACAATTATAACAGTTGGGGTACGGAATACGACAAGAACGTATATATGAGAACGCTCGGCACATCGGTAGGTTATGGTACAAGGTTAAACTGGCCTGACGATTACTTCCAGATTTTCTGTGAACTGTCGTACCAGCGTCACCATCTAAACAATTGGTTCAAATATTACTATGGCTTTGAAAGTGGTGTCACAAACGACCTTGCACTCGGAATAACACTCTCTCGAAATTCGATAAACAACCCGATATATACAAGAAGAGGTTCCAACATATCGCTGTCAGTTTCAGCGACTTTGCCATACTCGGCATTCCCTGCAAACAAAGACAAGGATTATGCCAACATGGATCTGGCTCAGAGAAACGAATGGGTAGAATATCATAAATGGAAATTCAAGGCCCAGTTCTTTGTGCCTCTGACTCCAGATGAGAAACTTGTACTGATGGCAAGGGCAGAATACGGCTTCTTGGGTTATTACAACCACGATAAGCGTTCTGCATTCGGTAAATTCCTGGTGGGAGGTGACGGTACTTCGGGTTACGTTACTCCAGGTAGTGAACTGGTGGCAGTCAGAGGTTATGATTCGGGAACCCTTACCCCTTACTCAGGCGATGGTTACTGGGGATATGCAGGTAACATCTACACTAAGCTGACAATGGAGATAAGATACCCTATATTGCTAAAACCTCAATCGACAATATGGGTGTTGGGATTCCTGGAAGGTGGCAACTGCTGGACAGAATTCAAGGAGTTCAACCCATTCGAACTGAAGAGGTCTGCAGGAGTTGGTGTACGCGTATTTCTGCCTATGTTTGGTCTGCTTGGTGTTGACTGGGGATGGGGCTTCGACAAAGACCAGACTGGAACTCTTGGCGGCTCGCACTTCCATTTTATCCTTGGGCAGGAATTCTAATAAACTAGAAGTTCTATAGAATAGCTAGAGGTTCTAGAGTATCTAGAGATTCTAGAATATCTAGAAAAAAACTAATATATTATGAAAAAGATAGCACTGATTTTATTGGCATTGGGTTGTTGGATGGGAGTGAGTGCACAGAAGTTTGCAGTGGTTGACATGGAATACGTGCTTAGCCAGATACCATCATACGAGACTGCAAACGAACAACTCGAACAGGTGTCGAAGAAATGGCAACGTGAGGTTGAGACACTTGAAGCAGAAGCACGCGTCATGCAGAAAAACTATGAGACAGAGATTGTCTTCCTCAGCGACGAAATGAAGAAACAGCGTGCAGCCCAGATAGTGGCAAAAGAAAAAGAAGCCAGCGACCTGAAAAAACTCTATTTCGGGGCAGGCGGCGAACTGGACAAGAAACGCGAGGCACTGGTGAAACCTATCCTCGACGAGGTGTATAATGCACTGAAAGAGATATGCGAACAGCATAAAGCCCAGATGATTCTGGATAAATCTACAGCAACAAGTATTGTATATATGTCACCAAAACTGGATGTGAGCGATGAGTTGCTGCTGAAATTAGGCTATGTGAAATAATTGACAATTGATAATTATTGTAGTCTAAAAATAGATAACTAACATAATAATCATAATATGAAAAAAGTATTTTTTGCAGTGTTGGCAATCGTGATGATGGTGCCAATGATGATGAAGGCTCAAGACAAAATGGGTTACATCAATTCTTACGAAGTAATGATGCTGATGCCAGAGGTATCGCAGGTTGAGACACAGATGGCTGATTTCAACAAGACGAACCAGACCTATCTTGAGACAATGTACAAAGAGATGCAAGACAAGGCTGCCGCATACGAGCAGGAAAAGGCAACATTGAGTGAATCTATCAAGAAGATAAAGGAGGAGGAACTGCAGTCGATGTATGAACGTTTCCAGACAGCTCAGCAGGATATGCAGACTGAAGCTCAGAAAAAACAGGCAGAACTGCTTAAACCATTGCAGGACAAACTGCAGGCAGCAATAGATACCGTTGCCAAGAAACAAGGACTCGTATTTGTGTTCGACCTCTCGGCCGGTGGCATAGTATATAAAGGCGAAAAGGCCGTTGACATCACTACCGCAGTGAAGAAAGAACTCTCAATTCTCTAAAGATTGAAGATAGGTTTCTTTGATTCAGGTTACGGGGGGCTTACAATACTCAGGAAAGTGAGGGCATTGCTGCCAGAGTACGACTACATCTATTTCGGAGACAATGCAAGAGCCCCATACGGTACACGCTCATTTGAAGTGGTGTATCAATATACCCTTGAGGCTGTGGAATACCTGCAGAAGCTTGGGTGTGACCTGATAATACTGGCTTGCAACACAGCATCGGCAAAAGCCTTGCGTTCAATCCAGCAGAATGACCTTCCAAGACTTGGTGCTGAGAAACGCGTGCTTGGTGTGGTGCGGCCAACTGTAGAAAAGGTAGGCGAACTGACAAGAACAAGAAAAGTCGGAATACTGGCTACTGAAGGCACAGTCGCCAGCCGTTCGTACAGCATAGAGATAGGCAAGCTGGCACCAGACATCGAAGTTTTCGAACAAGCCTGCCCTATGTGGGTGCCTCTGATAGAAAACGGAGAATGGGAAACAGAAGGAGCCGACTATTTCATAAAGAAGTACGTTGACCAGCTGATGGCTCAATGTGGCGAGATAGACACTGTGGTACTGGGCTGCACACACTATCCTATAATAAAAAGCAAGATTGAGACCGCCTTGCCCGAAGGAGTCAACGTCGTGGAACAAGGAGAGATAGTGGCTGAAAGCTTGAAAGACTATCTTATGCGCCACAAAGAGATAGAGCAGAAATGCGAAAAGAAAGGTACAATAACATACCTGACAAGCGAAAGAGCCGAGAAATTCTCGCAGGCAGCCTCGAAACTGATAGGCGAGAAACTGGAAGCTAAAACAATTTGAGGATATGACATACACATTCGACAAAGTCATGCATGGAATTGTGTGGATAGTTTCTGCTGTCCTATTATTCCTGCTGCTCAAGACACTGAGCGGCGTACTGATTCCATTTATTGTGGCATGGCTCATAGCATACCTGATGAACCCCATAGTTGTGTGGTTCCAGAAAAAGATGAAAATGAAAAGTCGCGGACTTCCTGTCGTAATAGTGCTGCTGCTTCTGGTTACATTCCTGGTCGGGTTGGGATTTATGCTGATACCTGCAATCATTGACGAAACAACAAAGGCAGAAACTCTGTTTCTCACGTTTTGGGAAGAGAAAGATACTCAGATTTTCGTTCATGATATAACTGATTATGTCAATACATATCTGAAAGATAATGATTTCCTGCAGATGATAAATGTACAGACAGTACAATCCGCAGTGGAAAAAATATGGCCAGGTGTCATCGGCTTGATGCAAGGTATCTGGAAAATGATAGCAGCACTGGCAGTTATTGTCATTATCATACTCTACTTGATATTCATCATGCTTGACTACGACAAAATCAATGAAGGATTCCGAAACATTGTTCCAAAAAAATACAGATCTGTGGTCTACGGCATATTTGATGACGTAGAAAAGGGCATGAACAGCTATTTCAGAGGTCAGGCACTCATAGCGTTCATTGTCGGAATTTTGTTTTCCATAGGATTTTTGATTGTGGGTGTGCCAATGGCAATTACAATAGGATTGTTTATCGGCTTGCTTAACCTTGTGCCATACCTGCAGGTTGCAGGATTGGTACCATTGGCATTCCTGGCATGGATGCAGAGTGCTGAAACAGGAACCCCATTCTGGATAATAGCAGTGGAATGCACGGCTGTCGTTTGTGTTGTGCAGGCAACACAGGATTTGGTGCTTGTGCCAAAGATAATGGGCAAAGCCATGGGACTGAAACCGGCAATAATACTGCTGGCATTGGCTATTTGGGGGTCATTGCTCGGCCTGGTGGGAATGATCATTGCATTGCCGATGACAACACTAATAATCTCATATTACAAAAGAGTCGTATTATCTGATAGAAAAGAGAAAAAGATAGAGGAAACTGACAGATGAAAAAGTTATTCTTAACAGGGTTAATGTCATTAAGCATCATTAATGCCTGCTGGGGAGTTCCAGCTAAGAGAGGTTGGTTCGAAGTAAAGAAAACTAATGGAACCACGGTTGAGGCAGAATTGGTAGGTGATGAATTCTGGCATGGAATGGTAACAAGGGAAGGAATGCTCCTGCGTGAAGTCCAACCAGGTCTGTTTGAAGTGACAAATCAGAACATTGCAAATGTCGATATTGCTGCCATGAGGGCACAAAGTCTTCTGAAACAGAGAGAAGCTGAATATAAGAGAATACGCTCGGTGGGCAAGGAAGACAATATGAAGCCAATGGGTATCGGCGACATGAAATTCCCGGGAAAAGTGCTGGTGATACTGGTAAGTTTCTCCGACAAGGCTTTCACGAAGACAAATGCGGCCTTCGACGACATGATGAACGAAGAGACAGGTCCAAGCAACAATAAGTCAGGCTCAGTGAAGCAATATTTCCAGAACAACTCATACGGAAAATACAATCCGACATTTGATGTCTATGGACCTTATACGCTGGACAATACCTGCTCATATTACGGCAAGAACTATGGTGGTCAGGGGTCAGACCAGAATGCAGCGCAGATGATAGCAGATGCAGCTGCAAAACTTGCTGCAGACCAAGGCAACAACGTGTTCAGGCAATATGACTGCGACAATGACGGATATGTTGACAACGTGTTCGTATTCTATGCAGGATATGGCGAGAATGCAGGAGGAGGTTCAACCACCATCTGGCCGCATCAGTCGTATGTCTATGAAAGCTGGGTTGATGGAACCACAACATACGGAGGTGTGACATTGGGCAATTACGCCTGCACATGCGAGCTCAGCGGCAACAGCGGCTCAACCATGAGCGGCATTGGTCCATTCTGCCACGAATTCTCACACGTCATTGGCTTGCCAGACATGTACGATACTGGTTATTCCGGACACAGGACATGCTCGCTCTGGGACGTGATGGATGCCGGCAACTACCTGAACAATGAACACACACCACCCGCATATTCGGCATACGAGAGATTCTATCTCGGGTGGTTGAAGCCAACAGTGCTGAGCGAACCAGATATGATATCGCTTGACGACATCAACAACGGTCAGGGAGAGGCTTATCTGATTTCTTCAACAGAACACCATAACCTGAATGGTGCCGACCCTAATCCTTCTGAGTTTTTCCTGCTCGAAAGCAGACAGCTGAAAGGATGGGACAGTTATCTGCCAGGTGGGGGTATGCTCATTACCAAAGTCAGTTACGATGAATATAAGTGGTACAGCAATACAGTAAACAATGACAGTCACGACATGGGAGTTGACATCATCGAGGCAGACGGAGTGCATGGCTATTATGCCCAGGCAAGTGATCCATTCCCAGGCACAAGCAATGTAACGTCATATACTCCATACGACGGTCAGCCATTGACGGACATTGAGGATGACTTTGGCATTGTCAAGTTCAAATACAAAGGCGGAAGGCAGTATTTCAAAGTCAATTTTGACGCCATGGGAAGAGCAGACTGCAGCACTCAGGAACTCATTGAAAGCGGTATAGGTGCAGGGGTAGTGCTGCCAAACGTAAGCAATGTCTTCAAGGGATACAAGTTCGAAGGATGGTGCGAATCATCTTCGGCAGCAGAGGTTTCAGCCGGGTTGCCAGGAGAGACATATTATCCTGAGGGAGATATTGAACTGTTTGCTGTATATTCTCAGGGAGGCAGAATCGTGCCTACCGAAACAGGGTGTGCAACCGAAACGTTCGACGGCTTGACAAAATCAAAGAACACTGAAATTTCTGACAAGATAGACAAATATGCCGACTGGACAGGTTGGAACGGAATAAAGGTGTTCTGCGACAATGGTGCAGCCAAGTGCGGAAACAACGATGAGGCAGGCAAGCTGGTGACACCAAGCATGAGACTTTCCGGAGACATGACAATCACCGTAAGGGCAAAGGCTCTGATTGCCACTAATATGATTATAAGTTCCGGCATGGCAACAGACACTGTCCTGATAAGCAAGAATTATGATGACTATGTGTTCCATCTATATAACGTACAGCTCGATTCAAGAATCACCATTCAATGTGAAGCCAATATATTCTATGTTGACAACATTGAATTTTGTGGTGCAAAGAAATCGCCAGTAGAAGATGTTGAGACAACCGAAGAGATAGTTGTCGTGAGAGAAGGTTCGGACAGAATAGTCTATGGATTGGAAGAGGGCGACAATGTCAGAGTCATGGACATGACAGGAAAGATAATAATTGACAAGCAGGCTTCTGGCAGTTCATTCGTGTTCGACGGAGGTCAAGGTCTGTACGTCATTGAAGTTAGAAGGAAAGGTTGTTCCTTTGCAGTAGTTTTAAATTAAAGCATTATGAAAAAGATATTTTTAGTTTTCGCCATTGCTATGGTGGCAGCAGCCGCATGGGCAATTCCTGCAAAGCCAGGAGTCATGAAATTAGTAACAAGAGACGGTTCAACCATTGAGGCTGAACTGGTCGGTGATGAGTATCACCATTGTTACAAGTCTCTGGATGGGTTTATCGTTAGACAGACCGAGGACAATTTTTATGTCAAGACGGACGAGAGATACGATGCAGCGAAAGTCTCGTCTATGCGTCAGATGGCAAAGGCACGTCAGGAAGCCCCCATTGAGCCTAAGAGCATCGATGTGACAACTACCAACTATGCGTCAAAAGGATTAGTCATTCTGGTATCTTTCAAAGACAAGGCCTTCACCCACACCAATGAATCCTTTACAAACATGATGAACCAGCAAGGCTACAATTATAATGGTGCCACGGGTTCTGCCAAAGATTATTTCAAAGCCTGCTCATTCAATAAATACAATCCGGAATTTGATGTTTACGGTCCATACACTTTGGATCGCAATATGAGTTATTATGGTCAGAATGATTCTCGGGGAAATGATGCACATGCCGACCAGATGGTTGTCGATGCGGTGGAAAAAATGGTGGCGGCCGAAGGGCAGAATGTTTTGCAGCAGTACGATTGCGACAACGACGGATATGTGGACAACGTATTCATCTTCTATGCCGGATATGCTGAGAGCGCAGGAGCCAGCGAGAACACTATATGGCCGCACAAGTTTTATATTTTCAGTAGCGATGTCACTGGGCAAATCACCTATGGCGGAAAAACTCTGTACGATTATGCCTGCTCAAGCGAATTGGCTGGCACATACGGAACGACAAGAAACGGCATTGGTGCCTTCTGTCACGAATTCTCGCACGTACTGGGATTGCCAGACTTATACGACACAAACTATAGTTACAGATGGGCAACACCGGGAGAATGGGACATCATGGATGGCGGATGCTACAACAACGACATGAACACACCTCCTGTATATTCAGCACAAGAGAGATTTTATGTCGGATGGCTTACTCCTACGGTACTGAACCAGTCGGGGAACTATACGTTAAGCAATGTGAATACAGGTAATGGACAGGCATACATGATAACCTCTACTGGAAAAAGCAACCTGAGACCAGACAATCCGTCGCCCAAGCAATATTACCTGCTTGAGAACAGACAAAAGTCAGGCTGGGATGCCTATCTGCCAGGTCACGGCATGTTGGTATGGAAAATAAACTTCAGTGCCTCGAAATGGGAAAACAATACAGTAAACAATAACAAATCAAGTCTCGGCTGTGTTGTTGTAGCTGCAGGAGGAGATCAGAAATATGGCGGATATTATTATACTTCGTCAAGCGACCCATTCCCAGGAACCAGCATGGTAAGGACGTTTAACCCATACTCAAATTATGCGTTGAGTCAGATTAGTGAGTCCAACGGACAAATAAGTTTTACATTAGGTGTGACAGCCAGTGTCGAAGAAGTCTTAAAAGAAGACGGACCTGTTATAATCAGGGAAAAAGTAATAGGCGGCAAAGTAAGAATAGAACGTCTCAAAGAAGGGATGACTGTCAAAGTGGTTGACGCCACAGGTCGCATATTGACGCAGAAGACGGCCGAAGAGAACATCATGGAATTTGATGCTCCCGAAGTGGTCTATTTTATAAGAATAGAATAAAAGAAAAATTATGAGAAAGGTTGTATTCAGTTTGGTGCTCGCATTGTTTGGTGCCACGATGGCATGGTCTGTGCCAGCCAATAACCAGTATGTGGAAAAACTCATGGCCGACGGAAGCACCGTGAGGGTAAGACTCGCTGGAGACGAGTTTTTCAGTTATATGGTGACGGAGGACGGACGCATAGTCAAAGAACAGGGCGGCGTGATGGTGGAGACAGGAATGAACGAAGAGGATATGAGTGCCAGATACATCGCTGCCAGACGCAAGATGAGCAGACTGATGATGAAGGAGAACCAGCGCAGGATGCCCGCAAAGACAAGTAGTGGTGCATATTCCAGATGCCTGGTGATACTTGTTAACTTCAGCGACCAATCTTTCACATATCCGAGAACAGAATTCGATAACCTGCTGAACCAGAATGGGTACAGCAATTATGGTGCAACAGGGTCGGTAAAACAGTATTTCACCGACAATTCAGGAGGTGTCTATAGCCCTGACTTCGACGTTTTCGGACCATATACCCTGGATCACAACACTGCATATTACGGAGCACCTTCCAGTTATGACAACGACACTCGCCCTGCACAGATGGTACTTGATGCTGTCAGAAAACTGGCTGCAGACAATAGCGCAAACGTGGATTTCGCAAATTACGATGGCGACAATGACGGCTACATCGAAAATGTGTTCATTTACTTTGCAGGATGCGGCGAGAATTATTCCGGAAACAACAGTAATTATATCTGGCCACACAGATGGGTCGTCAGTACAAGCAACACTGATGCTGACAGCAAGAGTGAACTGACTTTCGGAGGAAAGAAACTTTATGATTATGGCTGCACCTCTGAATTGGCAGGACCAGAAGGCTATACATCATTGTGCGGCATTGGAACTTTCTGTCATGAATTTTCTCACCTGTTGGGACTCATGGACCTATATGTTACTGATTACTCCTCTGACCATAAGACAGTTGGCAGTTGGGATTTGATGTGCAGCGGAAACTATCTCAACGACGAACACACCCCAGCGGGATATTCCACTTTCGAGAGATTTTCATTGGGATGGTTCAACCCGCCTGTAATATCAACTTCCGAGAGCTATGTAATGGACTATACCTTAAGCAGTCATGAGGGATATATAATAACCAGCACAGGAGAATTCAACTATGATTTCGACAATCCTGTGCCTGATGAATATTATGTGCTTGAAAACAGACAGAATAAATCATGGGACAGCTACGTGCCCGGACACGGCATGCTTGTCGAGAAAATCAGATGGGATGCAAGTAAATGGTATGGCAACGAGGCAAACAACGACCCACACGACATGGTGGTTGATATTGTCGAGGCTGGAAATTCCACCAATACGGACGGATCCGCAAGCGACCCATTCCCTGGAACACGTCACGTCACCACATTCACTCCATATACTGATTATCCACTGACAAGCATAACGGAAACAGGCGATATCATCAGTTTCGATGCAAAAGGCGGGGCACCTAAAGGACCTTTCACGGTGACATTTGACGACAGAGGATTCGGCATAGCCGACACTACAGTACTTACTGAAGATTCGGTATATGCAGGAGTAATCCTTCCTTCCGTGACAGCTGATGATGGATATGAATTTGTCGGATGGTGTGAATCAATGACCGGGAACAGTTCGAAAATCGACAATGCAGGAACTACGTACCATCCAAAGAGAAACACAATTCTTTTTGCTGTGTACAGGAAAGATGGTTCAATAGTGGAAGATTATTATGGCGACTGTTTTACAGAACAATTCAAGAATATCGGTAACAGCAGAGGCATAAACATCACCCAGAATATCGATGCTTATACTGAGAACAAAGGCTGGACAGGAAACATCCTTGAATCAAATGTTGGGTTGGTGAAAGTAGGAAATGATTCTGAGAAAGGATACTTTATCACTCCTGAACTTGGATTGCAGGGTGACATAGAGGTGGCTTTCATTCTCTCACAGGAATCAAGGTCGTATTTCGGTATCATGTCGGAAGATGGATATTCGTCAGAGTATCCACTGGCAACAAAGGGAACTAATATTGTCAGGGTGACTCTGTATGACGTGAAGCCAAATGCCAAGATTAGATTCAGTTCTGACATATATTCTTTCAGTATCGGTGATATCCATATCTGCGGAGAGAAGGCTCCTGTCTCTGTGGTTGAAGTTGAGGATGATGAGGATGAGCCTGTGATTATCCGAGAAAAGGTGATAGGCGGAAAGGTAAGAATTGAGAGATTGAAAGAAGGAATGCGAGTGATGGTGATAGATGGCATGGGACGTGTTCTCATGACACGTGATGCCGAAAGTGACGTAATGGAATTTGATGCTCCAGAAAGTATTTATTTTATCAAAATATTATGAGAAAAAGTATTGTATTGATAGCCTTGCTGGCTGCCAGTGTCTTTGCATTCGGCCAGGAGAGACGTGGCCCACAGAGAGTTCCCGCAGCCCCATATCCAATCGCAAAGGTTCAGCCCGACAAAGGCGATACTGTTATGATACGTCTAATAGGCGACGAGCATTGGCACTGCAACATAACTCTGGACGGCTGGATTGTCGTTGAGAACGATAAAGGTGTGCTTTGCTATGCCAAAGAGGTTGGCGAACGCCAGTACAAAGCGACGCGAAAAAGAGCCCATAACGAGGGCCAACGTCGCAAATGCGAGGAAAGATGGTTGAACAAACATGGAGTGAAGTATCTATGAAAAGAATATTGTTTATCATCACCCTGTTCGCATGTGCGGCAGGAATGTCTGCCCAGGCAGAACTGCAACGCCTGCTGACCACTTACACAGAATCAGTCAGACTGCCGTATTATAAGGAATGCAAGATGCATGACGACAGAATACCAAAGAGTGTTGAGAAAGTGACGCTTGATGGCGTTATGCTGACTGTTGTCTATGTCGTTCATAATAGTGCTGTAGCTGACATAGACATGGGTGAATACAATACCTATACAGTGAGGATAGACCTGTCAAAGACAACTATCGCCAGAAAAAACAGCACTATAGAGATGGTATGCGAAGAGGGTATTGAGATGACTGAAGAGAACGGCACGACAGGCAAGAAATATCCTTTCCTGATTGAGGAATGGAGCATCAAATGCAATGATTCACCGTTGTGCAACAAGATTTTTGACGCAATGAGAGACTTTGGCACACTCGAAGTCAATAATCCGTCAGCCGGAGATGCATTTGTGGATAACGAAAAAGTGGATGGATTGTGGTCTGTGAACGGGCGTACCCTGAAAGGTCAGTTGGCAGAACCTTCATATTCAGGCAGCGAGCAAGGTGTTGTCGTCATTGCTATACGGATAGATGCAAGTGGAAAGGTGGTTGATGCCATCAAGGGTTCTGGAACCACCATCAAGTCAGCAAAGGTGATTGAAGCTGCCATGGAAGCTGCAAAGAAGAATACGTTCACTTCGGGAAATTCGCCAGTGTCTGGCACTATTACTTACAGATTTCGTCAATGACTTTCTGAAGGCAGCAAAAGTCTTCATTACGCAAATCCAATAAATCAAACATAAATATGAAAAAAATTAATCTTGGATACTTGCTGACATCAGTATCAATCCTTGTCTTAGGTCTGGTTGGATGCAAAAAAGATAATCCTGTAGAACCGAAGCCTGTCGAAGAGAACAAGATTTACGTTGTCTTGGACAATTTTGTTATGGATGCAATGCTGTACAAATCGGATGTCAAAAGCAAATGTACCTACATCGAAAGCTGGGCTGAAGTCAGCAAAGATTGTTATGTACCATTTATGCAGTGTGTTGATGCCAACGGCAAGGCAAAATGGAGCAATTGGATACAGATGACAAAACGCGAAGCAATAAGTTGGGTAAGCACAACAGTATTCGACATTACCACCGAGGGCAATGTGATAGATGTCTATAGTGCCAAGGGCGATAGCGGTGACATAATGCACCCATACATTACGATGATACGTCCAGACGGCTCTTTCGCATGGGGCGAGAATGGCAAACTGTTTTACGATTTCGGTGAAAATGCCAACATTACACCATGCGAAGGCTTTGTAGCTGCCGATAATAACGGAGGTGCGTGGGTTGCTGCCGCTTGTGCAGGTCCAATGATGGCAGTAGCTCGTGTCAATAGCGAGGGCAATATGGTGACAGACCCTATCTTGTTCGACCCAGCCAACGGCTCGTCTGGAGCAAAGAGTCATATCCGCAATCCACAGATGTTCGTGAATTCAAACAATGATTTGCTGATGATTGTACAGTATGCCGACCCAGTCGGAGGTGGCTCAACCGAAGCAAAAATCGATGGCTATGTTGATGTCATTAAAATTTCGGCTGATGGAACGATTCAGAGTCAGGAACTGTTGATGAGCAACAGGATCTATTCTTTAGGTTTCCGTCCAAAGATTGTCGAAGATGGTCTCGGGGGTGCATACGTTGTCTGCAAAGTCGGAGAATCCACCCTTCTGAAAGCTTATGCCTATCATTTTGATGCAAATGGCAAGACAAACGGCTTTGGCGAAGTTGACATACTCCCTACTGGCTGCAGTACAGGATATTTGAATGTGTATGCCACATTAGACAAGAACAGCCACAAACTCGTATGCGTATGGTCTGATGCCAACGGTGTTGAGGCATATACAGCACTGCAGACTGTTGACCAGACAGGAAACAAGGACTTCGAAGGTGATGGCAAGCAGTTGGTAATGGTTCCGAAAGGCAGCATTATGTCAAATATGACGAAACTCGTTACAACTGACGATTCACGCATACTGATGACCTTCGTCAATACACCTCTTTCTGGTTCGAATGTTAACCTCTATAAGGCATGGATTGACATTGAAAAGGGCGAGGCACAGGTCGAGAAAGACATCAAGATTGACGTGCCAATTCTCTATGACGGTGATAGTGACAGTAAAGACGTTATCATCGATGGTGTGTTGCGCCATTTCTGGACTGCACCAAGCAGCAACACGATATACGGCTACGACCTGAAGGTAAAATAAGACATCAAAAGCCATTTATTACTATAAGGTTATAAACGGATGACAACGATGGAGGCAAATTTTGCCTCCATTTTTCACCCCATTTTCAATCTCAAAGCCGCTGTAACGCTCACAGGCACAAGTCAATACAAGTTTTAATTCCGCCAAGGTCCTGACAACCCATTGCCATACCAAAAATTATTCATACCTTTGCAGTGCAATTCAGCGGAAGGATGTTTTCATGGCTCACACTCCAGAGGTCTGAACAGTCAAGACATTAGGTTCGCTGCAGGTTCGCTGCGAGTTCGCTCGGTATTCGCTTCTCGGGGTCAAAAAGCGAATACCGAGCGAACCCCGAGCGAAGGCGCAACCTCCTTTCAATTGAGAGTTATCAATTAAAACCAAATCGGTCATTAGCCATGAAGGGAGCTTGACAAATCCCAATGACCGATTTGGGATAAACAATCATTGAAAAAAGTTTCCCAAACATTTGCCCAGTTCAGAAATTATTCCTACCTTTGCAACCGCAAACCCGCGCCTGTGGGGTCTCTCATTAGGGGGTGGGCGAGCAGACATATTTTAGGCGTTTATTGACGCTTGTTTCGGTACTTGAAAATCTGGTAAATTTTTATACGACCTGAAGCAAGAGGGATCAATGAATGTCTGCGGTGTATGTATATTCATGCGCTCTTAAGAGTGCGGTTATACATATCGGCGCAGGCTACGTTGTCATTCTTGTCGTATGGGTTTACCAGAACCTTCAAGTAGGGAATGACAACTGGGGACTGCGTTTTTTATTTGCAAAAAAGACATCAGATGTTTTTTTCAAGACAAAGATTTTGCCATCTTTTGCAAAAACTCAGAAAACGTATTTTGATTGATTGCAATAAGGTATGTTCAGCTTTTACCTGATTGTAATTGGTTTTAGGTCTCATAGTAAATAGATTCAACTGTGTAAAATTAATTAAATTAAGCCTATGGGATAAAATGTAACTAAATGCACAACTAAGAACATGATGTTATTCATTGTTTTGCACAATCTTCAAATTGCTAAACTGTCATAATGGGGTGATGTCTATGATTGTGAATAGAAAAGGTTAGTCCACTTTTTGTGCCTCGTCAAACAACGGACTGAGAAAAACATGGAGTATGCCGAAAATCCTTTTTAGAGTAGGCAACATATTAAAACACACTGATATGAATAAAAAGAATCTATTTCTTGCTGCAATTCTTGCAATAACGATGACTTCTTGTCGTAGTGCATTGTCAGTAATACCTCAGGCAACTAACACCGTTGCATCAATATCTTTCAATGATTTGGATTTGCAGCGTACAGATTACATTATAGTGAATACGGTTACAGCTGAGGCTTCATTGACAGCACACTTTTCTGATTTTTCGGTTAAGGTGGAAGATCCAGATGGAGAGTTCTCACTAACTTGGAATAAAAATAATAAAACGGGAGAGTGGGAACCTAATTCTATTAAGGGACTTGTTTGTCTAGGGTATTTGAGCAATGATTATGATGAAGAGCTATTCAATATACCTCCATATCCACATTGGATTGTTCGTCGTTTGGCCATCTACAGACTTATTAATGCGGCTAAGATTGCAGGTGGTGATGGCGTTATAGAACCTGTGATTTCAACGAATGTAGAACAGGGAAAAAGCAACCGTGAAATAATATATAGAACTACGGTAAGCGCAAAGATTATTAAGATTAAACCAGATGGTAAATAATAATAAATAAATGATATGTATTTATGAGAAAAAGTATTTTATTCGCTGCAATCGCAGCAGTGGTAGTGTTGGCTACGTCTTGTAGCTTGTTCCGTAAGCAGGTTGCAACACAGCCGCAGGTGCGCATTTTCAATCTTGCACTTGTAAGTGACCCACAAGCAGACAAGTATGCTAATTTAGATTACGGAATACGTCTTAATGTGCAAGACGTGCGCGCTAATCAGCGCATTATCCAAGTTTTTGACGCAAGTGCGACTTCTCTTCCTGCAGCTCAAGCTAATCCCTCAATAGCGTCGTTTGTTCCGGAAAGCATGCGCAGATATATGCGCACAATGGGATTCAATTTAGATGCAGATGTTGCAACTGATTATCTGATGCAGGTTGACCTAAAAGAATTTCACGTGGATTATCTATCAGGAATTGGTTGGACTGGAACGGTAATTATGAATCTGAAGGTTTCAGACCATAATCGCACTTTGGTTTACCCAACGGTAGAAGTGAGTGGACGTGCTAATGTAAGTGGTGCTTCTGATAGTAATCAGGCTGCTAACATTGCTTTGAATAAAGCATATAGCAATGCACTTGCAGATGTGGATTGGGATAGAATAGCCTTTTTCCTTCATCGTGCCAGCTCTCCTAAGTTAGAGGCGAACAAGCAAGTGCAAGGAGAAGGCAATACTGCATTGGAACATCTGGTGGTGCATTGGAATATAAATTCACGTCCTCAGGGCGCAGATGTTGAATGGCGCGTTATTTCAAAAACTCCGGAGGTAAAGAACCAAAATTATAAATATTTGGAAACAACTCCTTATGAAGGAACAGAGGCATTGGATATTAAGGGATTGACATATAATAATTCAGGTCTTGTGCAGATTGAGGTTAAAGTAAGCAAGAAAGGTTATTATACACAAACTCGCAAGTATGATGTCCGTTCACTGATTGATGACAATGATGTGAGCTATATGTTCAAATTAGTTCCTGAAGAAGAATAGTTATGAAACGAATAGTTTTCACCTTATTCGTCCTCTTCCCTGTACTTTTGAATGCTGGAATAATTCTGAAAAAATCTGGTGACAAGATTGAAAATGTATCTATAAAATCTGTGACTGATACCGAAATCATATACATTGCAGAAAACGGAGTGGAAACTTATGTTTTGAAAAATGATGTTTCTGCTGTATTGTATGATGATGGAAAATATGAAGAATTTAAAATGACTAAACCAAAAAGGAATACATTTGATTCAGTGTCCGAAACAGATGGAGAAGATAAAGAATCAAATGGCAAGTCTATTTTAGATGACGCTGTAGAGAAATCCACATTGAGGCAGAGGATTGATGATAAGATTTCAAAGGAGAAGCCTATTTCTGACGTGAAAATATATAATGTTTTTGCGTATGGTGTTGGCTCGTTATTATCCTATGCTCATAAACCGCAATATGATGGGGTAACAGTGGAATATAGGATAATCTATAAAACGCAGGGTAGTATTCCGGATTTTCAATACCTTGGGACGACTCCGTTTGCTTATCTTACCGAGGAAATGTTTGGAAATGAATTGTTAAACAATAATCTGAAACAGTATAAAGTACTTAATCCGCTTGTTGTTGAAAATGCAAGTGATGTAGTGAGGATTGAATTTCGTTTGTCTCTCAGTGGCTATCAAACAGTAATAGTTAAGCCGCTTTATTTTGGAGGCAATGCGATGCTCATACCATTGCAAAAACTTAAAGTCATCAAGTGAAATAAACTCAGAAGTAAGGTTAGCATAAACAAAAGCAAGAGCCCCAATAAGAATCGGTACAAAAAGGCCGAATCAGGGGCTCTTGCGATTCCTCTGTGTCTGTCATATTTTCAGACGAAACGCAGCCTGTAGTTTGTCCTTCTTGTCAAAGGCCAAAATTTTCTGACGAAAGATTTTGTCATGTCAAAAAAATGTTCGTACCTTCGTAGGTTGATTTAGGAGCATGACACAAAAAGTAGTTATTTACATACTTTTACAATATAACTGTCAGAATAAAATCTGTTATGAATGAATATTTGGAAAGACTGAAACTGCTCAAGGAGAGCGAGGTCACATAGAATTCAAGGAGGCGAAAAGAAATTTTAATTATAATGGTGGGGAACATAAAGATCCTAAGGACCGCAGACATTGCATTCTTGGTTATGTGGCGGCTTTGGCTAATGAAAAAGGAGGTCGTCTGGTGTTCGGTATGGCAGACAAACGACCTCACGAAATTGTCGGCACATCATACGAAATGGGGAATCTGGGCGCATTGGCAGATGCTATATACAAATATCACGGGATCCGTGTTGATATAAAGGAATATTTTGACGAAGACAAGAGGGTGGTAGTGTTCAATATTCCGTCAAGACCTATAGGCAAAATGCTGAAATTTGAAGGTGTTCCATTGATGCGAATTGGTGAAAGCCTGAGGGAGATGTCAGATGACGAAATGCGTAAGATACTGAATGAGCAGGAACCAGATTTCTCGGCAAAGATATGTGAGGGACTGAATATTGATGACCTTGACGAAGAGGCTATAAATGTGATGAAGATAAAGTATGCAGAAAAGCAGAAGAATCCCTCGTTCAAGCAGTTGCCTACGGAACAAGTGCTGACAGATTTGGAATTGCTGGAAAACGGAAGATTGAATTATGCGGCTTTGATGCTACTTGGCAAAAAGGAGATAATACACCGATTGCTGCCTCAATATGAAGTCGTGGTGGAATATAGGAAAAACAAAGCATCGATTACATATACTGCACGGAAGGAGTTTGTCCATCCACTATTTGTGGGAGTATATAAAGTCTGGGAATTTCTGAATCAGCCTCTCTCGAATCCTATGGAGCATGTGAGAGTGGGGCTTGATATGCACGATATTCTGGCATTCAACGAGGATAGTGTACGCGAGGCTATTTTGAATTCGTTGACTCACAGATCAATGCAGATTCAAAGCAGTGTTTTTATCAAACAGTCTCCAGAGGAACTGACAATCGTCAATCCAGGAGGATTCCCTATCGGTGTCACTCTGGATAATATTCTGACGGTAAGCAGCACGCCGAGACAGAAACGTCTTGCTGAAGTACTTCAGAAAACCGGACTCGTGGAACGATCTGGACAAGGAATAGACAAGATGTTTGCAAACTGCATAATGGACGGTAAACAGATGCCTTCGTTTGATGGAACGGATAACTATCAGGTGAGCCTGACATTCTTTTCAAAATTGAGATACCCTAAACTGGTGAAACTGGTGCGTATGCAACAGGAAATCCGCAGTGATGATAATCCCTTGGTGATTTTTGATCTGATGGGATTGTATTTTGTGAACAGAGGTGAGGAAGAGAAAGTGCCCGAAACAGTGATGAATCATCTAAAGGAGGAGAAACTGATTGCTGAGATAGATGGGAACTGGAATATTAATGGAGGTAATGATACCGCCAACGATGATGCAAACAGTGGTAAAAATGACCCTCTAAATGACCCTCTAAATGATAATGGGCAATGTGCGGACAATCAATTAACTAAGCGTCAAAAAAGTGTTGCAAAATATATAGAGGAAAATACGTTTATTTCGAGGAAAGAATTGAGCAAAAAACTAAAGGTCTCGGAAGCAACCATAAAACGAGAAATAAAGATTTTGGGATACCGCTGGGAAGGTCATTCCACAAATGGCCATTGGGTGAAAAATAATGGATGACTTTGTGTAACGGCATTGACAAAGTCATGAAATGATTCCAATGACCGATTTGAATCAATCAGCGTTTCTTCCGGAACGATGATGATTTGTACTGCGATGGCTTTTTGCGTTTGTTGACGGAGCGGATCTTGCCGTGGGCGTATTTATGGTTGCGGCCATACGTCTTTTTTACGTCGTTGTTGAAATGAAGCGTTGCGCGAGCACCGACAGTGAATCTTGAAACCCATGAGGCTGAATACTGATTTGTCTCGGAATATGGGTAAGCCTTAATCCTGCTTAAATCGTATGGATAATCCTTATCGATTTGGTATGGTTCAAGGTTTTTGTTTTTAGTAATCAGGTCGTCGAAGTTGTAGCCATAGTCAGCATAAAGCGAGAAGCGGAGCTGGATTGGCGATTCCTTGCGATAACCTTGACGGACAGTGCGGTTTAGGTTGACGCCGACTTCAAGATGAAATGCCAGCCAGGGGCGAATCTTGAAGGCAGAGTTCTCTGCAATGTTCTGGGCATTCAGATGCAGGCCATGGACATCCATTGCTGTCAGCGGCACAATCCCAAACGGATATTCAGCCGATGTGGAGATGTTGGCATTCTGGCTCACCTGTTCGTGAAACTCAACCCCAGCTATAGGACCGAAGAAACAGAAGATTTTACGTTGCTTGAAACCTATGAATGCCGGAACCTCCAATCTCCATGTGGTGACGTGTTCAATGCGGTTGTTGAAACAGTAGCGAAGAGTGAACATCTCTCCCTCTGAATCGTACATGCCTTCGCGAGTGGCAGAGTAATCAGGAAGAGAGTTCGACACACGCTGCCAGTGGAAACCCACACCTGTATTCACGGCAAAGGATTCCCGGTCATATTCGTAGGAGTAGCCTACCGTAACCCCTGAACCATTCAGGGCCTTTACATCTTTCGGAGAATGGTACATGCGTCCTGCAAAACCGCCTTGCAGGTAGAATCCATGGAAAACGGTGTGGTGCCATTGTGCGTTCAACGACTGACACAACAGCAAAGCAATGCTAATGAACAATGATGCGTTCAGTTTTCGTAGTGTTGTCATCAGTCTTGAATTTTATGAAATATACGTTAGAAACGTATGGCAGTCTCAGTTGGAATGTCTCGCCCTCGCCAGCATCGTATGTGTTGTATTCAATCAACTTGCCTGTTGGGGTATATACCCAGTACTCGCCTCTGGAGTTAGTGCTTACGGTCACTGTTGCCTCGCCGTGTTCAACGATTGTAGGATAGACTGTGAGGAATGGGTTGGCATATTCGACATAACCACTGTCTCGCATCTCTGGTATCATTGAACATGTCTTTATAGTCTTGTTGTCATCCTCGCGGGTCAACTCAACGCAATATTCTGAACTGAGATCCAAGAATTCCGGCACATAAAGGTATGCATTCTTCTCGCCCTCCATTTTCACCCCATCTTTATACCACTGGAATGCAGTGAAGGTGTATCCGCCATTGTAATGCTCGTTCATCACCATTAGTACGTCTTTCCATTTCTGGTGAATTAGCCATGATGGGTAGAGAATATCAAACCTGAATTCTGCAGATACAGGAGAGCATACGCCATTGTCGATGGTCAGTACAGCATTATATGAATCCGGACGCGGATATTTAGTTGAATCAGACGAAGGTTCCTGCACGGTTACTGAAAGAACAGTACTGTCAGAATAGAGAGGTATTCCTGTTATGTCTTTGAATATGCCTGAAATAAAGCGTATTGAGGCTGTCTGAGCAGGAACATCAGATGTAAATGTATATGGTATTTCCAGTATTCCTTCGTCTGCACAGAGTGTGGCATCTGTAACCTGAATCGATGCTCCAGACGTGTAACTGAAGTTGATTATGACATGATAAGGACAGACTTCTTTGCCAAAAGAAGAGATGCAGTAATATGTGTCAGGGGTGAAATAAGGTATGCCGTCCAACCAGAAAGTGTCGCCAGGACATAATACGATGTCCAATGTCGTGTCAATTATGTCCTGAGTAAGGATGAGTGTGGTCGTGCTGTCGCAACCGAGAACGGTCTTTACGGACATGACGTATGTTCCAGTCTCATATTCCTCAAAACCAAACTGGGAATAGATTTCGCCAGAACGCACTGTTGCCCAGATTGTATCATTATAATCAGTATCTACTGAAAGTACAAGTGTCACATTGCTGTCGCAGCCGTTTTTTGAAACACCGTAATGTGTGTATGTACCCGGCAAGGATTCGTTGAACCCGAAACCTGTATATGGCAGTCCTGAACATGTCGTTGCACGGATAGTGTCGTTGATTGGTTCTCCGACCGACAAGACGAGAGTGGTGTTGCTATCGCAACCAAGTCTTGTGCGTCTATATTGAGTATATGTACCGGGTTTTGAGGCGTTGAAACCATATAATCTGAATGTATCTCCTGCACATATTGATGCCCTGACAGTATCTTCGTATGACGGATAGACATCTATGACGACGCAAATATAGTGACGGCTGCTGTCTTGCAATAATTCATATCCATAATACGTACCGGCTGTATTGATGAGCGAATCATTCAAATAGACAGATTCGCCATCACAAAGGGGATTGTATATAGTGTCGTATGATATTGAATCACTGGTATTTTTGCAAAACAGCATGACAGGATGCAAAAGAACCATCACAAGTGTGAGTATATATATATGACGATGCATTTCTTATGATAAATAACGGCCGCAAAGATACGAATAAATAACGATGCCACAATGGTTTTTTCGGATAAATATTTAACAACTGCCTATGAAAAAAAGTGGAAAATAATATGGATAATTCTTTGTGGGTATGGATAAATTTTCGTAACTTTGTAGCCTGAAAAAAGGAAAGATATTTTCATGGAAGAAGAACAGAAAAACCAGGCTTCGCAGGAGTATGGTGCTGATAGGATTCAGGTGCTTGAAGGTCTTGAAGCTGTGCGCAAACGCCCTTCTATGTACATTGGAGACACTGGCGTGAAGGGATTGCATCATCTTGTGTATGAGGTTGTGGATAATTCGATTGATGAAGCGTTGGCAGGGTATTGTACGGATATCTATGTCACGATCAACAAGGACAATTCAATTACAGTAAAGGATAATGGTCGTGGTATTCCTGTAGATATCCACAAGAAGGAAGGCCGTTCGGCTCTTGAAGTTGTCATGACAGTGCTGCATGCAGGTGGTAAGTTTGACAAGGGCTCATATAAAGTCTCTGGTGGTCTTCATGGTGTAGGAGTCAGTTGCGTGAACGCACTTTCCGACTCTTTGCATGTCGAAGTTCGCCGTGATGGGAAAATCCATGCGCAGGACTATTCCAAGGGCAAGCCGCTGAACTCGGTCACTGTTATTGGCAATAGCACAGAAACAGGCACTACAGTAACTTTTCATCCAGATGCAGAGATTTTCTCGGAAACTGTCTATCAATATCAGATCCTGGCTGCACGTCTGCGTGAGCTGGCTTTCCTGAATGCCGGCATTGCCTTGAATCTGAAGGATGACAGGACCAGTGAAGAAATGCCTGAGCCTAAGTGCGAACGCTTCTATTCGGAAAATGGCCTCAGGGAATTCGTAAGATACCTTGATGGCTCCCGCCAGGCAATCGTTGGAGATGTAATCCATATCAATACTGACAAGTATGGCACTCCTATTGAGGTTGCCATGACATACAACAATGGATATACCGAATCCTTGCACTCGTATGTAAACAATATCAACACCATTGAGGGTGGTACTCACGTTGCAGGTTTCCGCCGTGCACTGACAAGAACACTCAAGAAATATGCCGACGACAGCAAGATGCTGGAGAAGGCTAAGGTTGAGATATCTGGTGATGACTTCCGCGAGGGACTTACGGCAGTCATCTCTGTAAAGGTGGCAGAACCTCAGTTTGAGGGGCAGACCAAGACAAAGCTTGGTAACAGCGAGGTGGCAGGTATGGTTGACCAGGCAGTTGGCGAGGCTCTGACAAACTATCTTGAGGAGCACCCTACTGAGGCCAAGACTATCGTTGAAAAGGTTATCCTTGCAGCACAAGCGCGTAATGCTGCCCGCAAGGCTCGCGAGATGGTACAACGCAAATCACCTCTTTCGGGAGGAGGCTTGCCTGGAAAACTGGCAGACTGCTCTTCGAAAGATCCTTCTTTGTGCGAACTTTTCCTTGTCGAGGGAGATTCTGCAGGGGGCTCTGCAAAACAAGGTCGTGAACGTCACTATCAGGCAATCCTGCCTCTACGCGGTAAGATTCTGAATGTCGAAAAGGTTATGCAGCATAAAGCTTTTGCTTCTGAAACTATCAGGGACATCTATACTGCTCTTGGCGTTACCATTGGAACAGCTGACGACCCTAAAGCTCTTAATCTCTCTAAGTTGCGCTACCATAAAGTCATCATCATGACAGATGCCGATGTGGATGGTGCACATATTGCAACGCTTATCCTGACTTTCTTCTTCCGCTACATGCGTGAACTTATTGAGAATGGGTATGTTTATATTGCAACACCTCCTCTATATCTCTGCCAGAACAAGGGTGGTACCGTCAAGGAATATTGCTGGACAGAAGATCAGCGTCTTGCTTTTGTAGAGAAATATGGCAAAGGTCAGGAGGGTGGCATAAAGCAGCAAAGATATAAAGGTCTTGGCGAGATGAACTCTGAGCAGCTGTGGGAAACTACAATGAATCCTGAAAACAGGACGCTTAAGCGTGTCACTCTTGAAAATGCCGCAGAGGCTGATCAGGTATTCTCAATGCTCATGGGTGACGACGTTGAACCTCGCCGCAAGTTCATCGAGGAAAATGCCACTTACGCTAACATTGATGCTTAATTTTTTAACCATAGATAATAACTTAAATTATGAAATTCCAGATATCAAGTTCTACTTTGCTTAACTGCCTCCAGATGGCAGACAGAGCCGTTGCTCCAAACAATGTCATTACTATCCTTGAGAATATTCTCATGGAGATAGACGACACGAAACTGACTATCATTGGTTCTAACTTGGAGAATACCATCATCACCTCAACAGAGATTGATAGTACAGGCGCACATCTTTCGATAGCACTGCCTCATATTGTCGTCGAGACTGTAAAAAACATGCCTAAACAGCCTATCGAGATTGAAATCAATGAGAACAATCTTGAGGTCTTCATAAAGAGTTCAACGGGCATGTTTAACTGTATTGCATTGAGTGGCAATGAATATCCACAGCCAATTGACATCAATACAGAACGTGACTCTATCCAAGTGCCTGCAAATGTCATTCTCACGAGTGTTTCAAAAACTATCAATTCTACCGCCACAGACGAAATCCGCCCTACAATGACTGGCGTTTATTTCGATTTCACTCCTGAAATGTTTACATGTGTCGCCACAGATGCTCACAAGCTCTCGCGCCAGAGTTTCACAAACATCAAAAGTGAGACTCCTCGTTCGTTTATCTTGCCTAAGAAATCTGCTATTCTATTGAAGGGACTTATCTCTCCTAACGATACAACCCCTGCCTTTGTGATTTTCGATGAGAAGAATATCATATTCCAACTTGATTCAGCAACTGTTATTTGCCGTCAGATTGAGGGTAAATATCCTAACTATAATGGTGTAATTCCTAAGGACAACCCTTATGAACTCATTATCGAAAATGAAACTTTGCGTAATGCTCTGCGCTGTGTATCTAACTATTCCAACCAGGCTACGCAACTCATCAAATTCCATGTATACGAGAATGTCCTCGAACTTACCGCACAGGACGTTGACACATCGCGTTCTGGCCGTGAGGAACTGGCTTGCCAATACAATGGCAGCGAGATGACGATAGGTTTTCGTGGACCACAGGTTGCTGAGGTACTTGCAAGCATCGAACATCAAACTGTACGTATCCAGCTTGCAGACTCTTCTCGTCCTGCCATTTTCCTTCCTTTTGAACAGAGAGAGAACGAAAATCTGCTGAACCTCATTATGCCTATGCTAATCAACTGATGATATGTTCAGGGAAATCAAGAAAAGACTATTGACAGAATACAATGAGAGCGAGGCACATTCCCTCGCTCTCATTGTAATGGAAGATGTGGGCAAAGTAACCCTGGATAAAGACCTCATAGAGAATTACCCACTTACTGAACTTGTGAATAAAGCAGTGGAACGTCTTTTGGGTGGTGAACCGATGCAATATGTGCTTGGATGGTGCGACTTCTGCGGAATACGGATAAAATGTGACAGACGGGCACTTATACCACGTCCCGAAACTGAATGGCTGGTGCAACGGCTAACTGACGGTAATCTGCCAGATGTAAACCGCATTCTTGATCTCGGCACAGGCACTGGCTGCATCGCAATTGCTTTGGCAAATGCTTTCCCTAATGCCAGTGTCATAGGCGTTGATATTTCCGAACAGGCATTGGCGTTGGCCCGTGAAAATGCAGAGAATGCCGGCCTTGACAATATCCATTTCATGGAAGGAGATATGACAGCCCTTAATCTCGATGGTTCCTTTGACATCATAATATCAAATCCCCCATACATCACTTCTACGGAAAAGCAGGAAATGAGGAAAAACGTGCTTGACTGGGAACCTCATGACGCTCTTTTTGTTCCCGACGATGATCAATTACTGTTTCACCGTTCAATAATTGAATATTCAAGAACGCATCTCTCAGCCAATGGAGTATTGGTAATTGAAATCAATGAGCATTTGTCAGAGGAAATGAAACATCTGACAGATGATGGAGATATTATAAAAGATCAGTTTGGCAAACCAAGATTTTTCGTAAGACATGGATAAGTATCTTGACAAGGCCATGAACTATTGTTCTCGGTCTGAACATTGCATAGAAGATATAAGGCAAAAACTTTGGAATTGGAAAGTGCCAGTGGAAGAACATGACAAGATAATCACAACCCTTGTTGAAAACAATTTCATCAACGAGAGTCGCTATGCCATTGCTTTTGTCAAGGACAAATTCCGTTTCAATCATTGGGGGCGCATAAAAATACGCATGATGCTGAAGGCAAAGAAAATAGGCACCGCCACTATCGACGATGCCTTATCTTGCATTGATGAGGAAGAGTACATTGACGTGCTTAAAAGCCTTGTCGAGTCAGAATCAAAAAAAATCAAAGCAGCAACAGATTACGAGCGCAAGGCAAAACTGTTAAGATACGTTGCTGGACGAGGATTTGAACTCTCTTTGGCGAGCGAACTTATTTCTTAGACTTCTTGGTCTTGTTTCCTTCGTCTGCAATAATCTCCTTGCACTGGTCCAACGTAAGAGCAGATGTGTCGTATTTCTTTGGAATACGGTAGTTCTCCTTGTTGTGTTGGATATAGACTGAATTCATTCGTCCGTGCAATACAGTTATATCCTCTGACTCGAAGCGTATTATTATCTTTTCTTGGTCAGCTTTCTTTTTGTCTGCAATTATTTTCTCAGCCATCTCACGGTTTACGCTCAACGGGTCAATACCTTTTGGTATTGATATGAACGCTGTGCCGACTCTGAGATATGGTCCGAAACGGCCAGTACCTACTGTCAGTTTCTGACCCTCATATTCTCCAAGACTGAATGGAAGCTTGAACAATTCCAAAGCTTCTTCCAGCGTAAGTGTCTCAATAGACATGCCCTGCTTCAATGCGGCAAATCGCGGTTTTTTCGTGCCATCATCGCTTGCAACGCCAATCTGGGCAACAGGGCCATAACGTCCAATCTTTACAAATACAGGTTCGCCACTCACTGGGTCAGTACCGAGTTGACGTTCTCCGACCCTGTTCTGCGTGTTGGTATGCGATGCCTGATTTACTGTCGCATGGAATGGCCCATAGAATTTGGATATTGCCATAACCCATGGCATATCACCTTCCGCTATCTTATCGAATTCTTCCTCAACATTTGCAGTGAAATTGTAATCCATTATCTCGGCAAAGTTCTCCACAAGATAGTCATTTACAACCATTCCTATATCTGTAGGCGAAAGTTTGCCTTTTTCTACGTAGGCCTTATCGTGTTTATATCCTTCAACTATCTGTTTCCCTTTGAGCACCAAATACGTATAGTCACGTGCTGCATTATTAATTTCGTGCATGTCAACATATTCGCGCTTCAAGATGGTTGACACGATTGGTGCGTAGGTTGATGGACGACCTATACCGAGTTCTTCAAGCTTGCGAACAAGTGTCGCTTGCGTGTATCTTGGAGGACGTGTTGTGAATCTTTGGGTTGCCGTTATGGATGACATATTGAGCACCTCTCCATTCTTTATTGCTGGCAGTCCCTGCTCTTCGGCATCGTCGTTTTTGTCGTCATACGACTCATGATATATCCTGCGATAACCATCGAACTTCACAACCTCTCCGGATGCCTGGAATTTCTCATCACCATTTCCCATATCCACAGTCACTGTTGTCTTCTCTATCTCGATATCTGCCATCTGCGAGGCAATGGTACGTTTCCAGATGAGGTCATATAGTTTTTTCTCTTGCGATGTTCCCTCTATCTCATGGTTTGCCATGTATGTTGGTCGGATAGCTTCATGAGCCTCCTGTGCACCTTTGGATTTGGTTGTATATTGATGACCATTGTAATATTCAGGGCCTGCAATGTTCAGTATCTCTTCTTTTATGGTTGACATTGCCAGATTTGAGAGATTGACAGAGTCAGTACGCATGTAGGTTATCTTTCCCTGTTCATACAGATGTTGCGCAATCTGCATTGTAAGCGCCACTGAATAGCCATATTTACGTGATGCTTCCTGCTGGAGTGTAGAGGTAGTGAATGGCGGCATTGGGTGACGGCGCATAGGCTTTGTTTCTATGCCTGAAACTTTGAAGCTGTTGCCTGATGCTTTTTCGAGAATGGCCTTTGCCTCTTCTTTGGTAGATATCTTCGACTTAAGTTCTGCATTGAACTTGACTCCATTTTCGGTTGTCAGTTCGGCCACTATTTTATATGATTCTTCGCTCTGGAAATTGTTTATCTCACGTTCTCGTTCCACTATAAGCCGGACTGTTACAGATTGCACACGACCTGCGGACAGGTTTGTCTTTATCTTTTTCCAAAGCACAGGGCTGAGTTCAAATCCCACTATTCGGTCGAGCACTCGTCTTGCCTGCTGTGCGTCAACAATATTCATGTTGATGTCGCGTGGATTCTGAATAGCCTCCAATATGGCAGTCTTGGTGATTTCGTGGAACACTATACGATGTGTGGTCTTGTTCTTCAGTCCGAGAACTTCGTACAAATGCCATGCAATTGCCTCTCCTTCGCGGTCTTCATCGGATGCAAGCCAGACTACTTCTGCCTCGCTTACCGCTTTCTTCAGATCCGACACTGTCTTCTTCTTGTCGGAAGGAATCTCATACATAGGAGAAAATCCATTCTCTATCTCAATACCCAAACCTGTCTTCTTCAAGTCTCGGATATGACCCTTGGATGAGAGTACTTTATATTCCTTCCCAAGAAATTTCTCTATTGTACTGATTTTGTTTGGTGACTCTACTATTACTAAATTCTTTGCCATAATTCTTATTCTTCGTTTATTGAATGCCAGATGATATCCTTGAGTTCATCAAGATTATATCTTCCTGCAGACGAAAACATCACTATTGGTATTTCTTTTGGAATAGACCTGCGTATTTTCTTTTGCAGTTTAGATGTTTCTTCTTCAGTTATCAGATCGCACTTTGATATTGCCAGAATGCGCTTCTTGTCAAGCAGTTCGGGATTGTACTCCTCCAGTTCTTTAAGCAGAATCTTGTACTCCTTGACATGGTGTTCCGCATCAGAAGGAACCAGAAAGAGCAATACTGAATTACGTTCAATATGCCTGAGAAATCTCAAGCCCAACCCTCTACCTTCATGTGCGCCCTCGATTATTCCCGGTATGTCAGCCATACAGAACGACTGGTTGTCTCTGTATGTCACGATGCCAAGGTTTGGCGTAAGTGTCGTAAATGGGTAATTGGCTATCTCAGGCTTTGCTGCCGACACTACGCTGAGTAACGTTGATTTGCCTGCATTCGGAAATCCCACCAATCCGACATCTGCCAGCAGCTTGAGTTCGAAGATGACATTCATTTCCTGGCGGTCTTCACCAGGTTGTGCAAACCTTGGTGTCTGGTTGGTCGAGGTACGGAAATGCCAATTGCCTAATCCACCCCTGCCACCTTTCAGCAGTATGTACTCCTGACCGTCTTCCGTTATGTCGGTTATGAACTTTCCTGTATCAGCATTGTGTATGGTAGTTCCGCATGGGACTTCTATTATCTTGTCCTCACCGTTTGCACCGAAACTGCGCGACTCACTGCCGGAACCACCGTCAGTAGCCAACACATGACGAGTGTACCTAAGATGTATCAAAGTCCAGTAATTGCGATTGCCGCGTACTATGACGTGGCCGCCTCGTCCTCCGTCGCCTCCGTCAGGGCCTCCTTTAGGCATGTATTTGGCCCTATGCAGGTGCGCTGACCCCGGGCCTCCGTGTCCTGAGCGGCAATAAATCTTGGCGTAGTCGATGAAGTTTGTTTCCATGTCTGGGATTTAATGTGCTGCAATAATCTTTTTTATCTGGTCGAAGCAAGCATCAACTGTCGAGTTGTTGTCTGCCTCAGTCAGTCTGCCAGTGGCTTTGTAAAATTCAATGACTGGCAATGTGTTTTCGGTATAGACTTTCAGGCGTTTCTCAATTGTCTCCAGATTGTCATCTGCACGTCCTGATGTCTTGCCTCTTTCAAGCAATCTTTCCACGAGTGTCTGGTGCTCAACATTCATAACAAGCAGTATGTTCACCTTCTCTCCCATATCTGCAAGCATCCTGTCCAATGCTTCTGCCTGAGCCACAGTACGTGGAAATCCATCGAAAATGATTCCTTTGGCATCATGGTGTTCCATGATTGTCTTCCGCAGCATGTCTATCATCACTTCGTCTGGCACCAATTTGCCGTCATTGATGATGCTCTCTGCTTTCTTGCCTATCTCAGAGCCAATTTTTATCTCAGCACGCAACATGTCTCCTGTCGAGATATGATACAAGCCATACTCTTTGACAATGAGGTCGCTCTGCGTTCCTTTGCCTGAGCCTGGTGCTCCTGTGATTACTATATTAAGCATTTCGATATGTTATTTTAATTTGTAAATGTCTTTGTAATTGCGACCATAGCCATTGTAATCCAACCCGAATCCCACTATGAAGTCATCGCCTATCTCAAGCACTGGGTAATCCACTTTCACGTCGTGTATCATACAATGTGGCTTGACAAACAATGCTGCAATCTTCACCGATGCAGCACCTTGCGCTTTCAGCATCTCTTTACAACATTTCATTGTCAGCCCGGATTCGACGATATCTTCTATTATGATGACATTTCGTCCTTCAATGCTGTTCGTCAGTCCTATGAGTTTATCCACTTTGCCTGACGACTGCGTTCCTGTATATGAGCTGAATTTCACGAAAGATATCTCTGCTGGTGTGTTGATGTCCTTCATCAGTTCAGCAGCAAACATGAAAGCTCCATTAAGCATTACCACAAAAAGAGGGTTGCTGTTCCCAGTTTCGCGCTGCAATTGCTGCGCCAAATCATAAATTTTACCCTGCAATGTCTCATACGGAATGTGCAGAATAAACTCTTTGTCAAGCACTTGAATGGTCTTTTGCATATAGCAACTCAAAAACAAAAAATGCGGCACAAAGTTACGAACAATATCGGTACAATGTGTGTTTGATTAGCAATTATTAACTTTTACTTTAATACCTTGATTATTTCGTCTCCACATTTCAATAGATATATCCCTGAGGGATATGGGGTAATATCAATGCACCCGTTGGTGTTTCCTGATCCTATGACACACCCTGATGGACTGTACATCAAGTAATTTCCAATATATCCATCTATGTATAAGATGCCGTTATTTACGCATGTCTTGCATTTTTCTGTCTCATCAGCCGCTTCATCCTGGACACCCGAAGGATAACCCATGAGAAGTTTGTAGGCCTGCCATCCATTAAGGATTCCATAACCCAACGTATTGTCTGGATTGTCGTGCTGAGATGCTGTCTCGGCAACAACCTTGCGTATCACTGCAGGATTGATATCCGGAAAGGCCGACATGAGTGATGCAATGGTTCCTGCTGCTATAGGTGTGGCGTATGATGTTCCGCTGCCATACGTAATGTTGCCATATTCGTAATACATCATTGCAACGGTGGCATTTGTTGCCAGTGCGCATACTTCTGGTTTTATCCTATTGTCTGCCGTCGGTCCAAACGAACTGAATGTAGAATGACTGCCCGAGATATCAACACCTCCTACGCACAAAACAGAATCAGCATCTGCTGGGGTACCAATGTAGTGCCAGTCATGGCTGCCTTCGTTGCCGACAGCGACACAAACCACAATTCCCTTTTCTGCGGCCATTGTTGCAGCTCTCGACGAGCGAAAATGTTGCCCATCCATATTCTGATAGATAAATTGTGGGTCTTCGTCATCGGTATAGAAATAGCCCAACGAGGAAGTTATGATATCTGCTCCGGCCGAATCTGCTATTTCTGCAGCCATAATCCACAAGTCTGTTTCGTACAGATATTCTTCTTCCCCTACCTCTGTACGCAACAGCCAGTAGTCCGCATCAGGTGCAGTACCTACAAATTCACCTGGCAGGTTGAAAGCCATAGTGCTGAGGCACTTTGTGCCATGATCGAGATCGCGATAGACATCAGTTGATTTCAACACAAGATTATATGTTCCCAATATTCCTCCACGACTACGGAGTGAATCGAATCCTGGCAATTGATCTACCAATGGAAATCCAGCATCAATAATGGCAATCTGCACTCCCTCGCCTCTGAATCCTGCGGCATGAAGAGAATCGGCTCCCACTTGATGGTTCTGGTCATTATCCAGCTCTTTCGGTGCTTTTTGTTTGCGAATCGGCTTTTTAGGTTTCTTAGAGATGTTCTGGCTGGCAGCTGGACGTACCTGTTCCACGTAGTTCACAAAACCCAGATTTTCTATCATACCTATTTGTGCATCAGTTGCATAGACAAGAAGTCCATTCATCCATCGGCTTTTCTGATAGACATCTGCACCGAGCGAAATCAACGAATCGACATACGTCTGCGTCAATGGCAGGTCTGTTGAATCAACAGGAATATTCCAACGGATGCGTCTGTCTATAGCACGTTGGCTTAGATAAGGCAACGGGTTGCTGGTGGTGTACCCGCAACCCTGCTTGTCCTTCAGTTGTACATAATATATGGCTGGCATCCTTTTGGCAGTCACTGCAGTAACTGCCAAAAAGGTCAGCAGAAGTAATATGGTTTTTTTCATTTTCTTGTTGGCATCATTACCACTTCAACAATGTTTCCCTGCTCATAAATCTCCTTGAGCAATTTCTGGATATAAGCTCCGTCTATCGACTCTACTGTCTTTTTGTAGTCTGTCAGATAGTTAAGTCCGTTGTTGTTGTAATAATTCATCAAGATGGTATTCATCCAATAGCCATTCTCTTTGACTTTCTGGTCATATACCTTCAGAAGGTTCTCCTTCTCTTTGTTGAGATCTGTTGCCAAAGGACCGTTCTCGATGATTGTCTCAACTTCTTCGTATATGATATTGAGCAGATGATTCTGCTTGTCAGGGTCTGTATCGAAATTCATGAGAAGCATCATTTCTGGTTTAGGACGACGGATCATTGTACCGCGTGTTCCAACGCCATAAGAACCGCCTTCACGTTCACGAATTGATTCAAGATAACGTGTGCCGAGAATAGAACCAATAAGGTCTATTGCGATACGGTTCTTGAGGTTGTATTCAAAACCTTCACCAAGGATATATACACGGTTTGAAGCTGTTTTTGTCTTCATGTCTTTCTTGAAATAGACATAGTTGCCATCCTTGGCATAATGTACCCCGTCATCATAGTCAGCTTTTTCTTTCTTGCCTGATGTCTTCATACCACCAATCCATTTCTCGATTAACGAGATAACCATAGGATCGTTGGCATCAATGTTGCCTACAAAATAGAATGTGAAATCTGCAGGATTGGCAAAACGTTCTTTGTATATTTGCAGTGCTTTCTTCTGGTTTATCTTTGGCAGCATTTCAGTAGTGAGGCTGAATATACGGTCAGAATGAGCATAGAGAGTCTCGCTTATTTTATCATTATATTCAGTTTTAGGATCAACGTCACGGCTCCTGACAGAATTACTTATCAGTTCTAAAAGAGTCTTGAATTGATTGTCGTCTTTGCGTGGAGCGGTGAAGTAGAGATAGTTGAGCATCAGCATTGTGCCGAAGTCTTTTACAGATGAGTAGCCTGACATCTCCTCAGTGAAACGGTCGATAGATGGACTTACGTTAACATCCTTGCCAGCAAGTACTTTTCGCAGATCTATGCTATTGAATGTTCCGATACCATTGAATTCAACTATTGATGATGCCAACTGTGCATTGATAAGGTCTGCAGTCTTGCAGCGGCTGTAGCCTCCGTACGACAAGGCTGTCATGTTGATCTCATCGTTCTTGAAGTCTGTTGTCTTGATTACCACTTTGATGCCATTGGAAAGTGTCAGTTCGGTTAAGCCAAGATCTTCATTCACTTTTTTAGATTTTGTATAGCCTGGCTTTGGATCCTGCTCAACGAGAGGGCGGTCAATCTTTTCCTCTTTTGGAGCATCAATCTTGAGTTTGTCGGCTGCTTCATACTCTTTGAGCATTACACTGGTTGTAGGCATCTTGCATTCTGCATTGTCCTTACCCACACCATTGATGAACATGTTCTTGCCAGAAATCAGTTGCGTAATCATCTGATTGATTGTAGCAGCTGTGATTGTTGGGAACAACTGCTCAGCCTTCATCTTGTCAAAACCAGGAGAAGTCAGTGCGCGACCACTGTGGTCCAGGAAGTGGCGGATGCACGACCGTGCCCATGAATCGTTCTTACGGTTGTCTCTTTCGTTGAAACTGCTCTCTATACCTTGCATATAGTCTGCCTTGACGCGTTCGAGCTCTGACTCTGTGATACCAAAGCGACGGAGTTTCTCTATCTGATACACGAGTGCCTTGTATGCTTCAAGTTCCTGTCCGTCTTTTGGCATTACGATGAACATCATAGCATCTGTTGTTCCTGCAAGGTTCTCGAAGTCACCACCCATAGACGTGAAAGGAGCCTTAGGGTCTTGCGCCAGTTCGTTGAAACGGTTGTTGATTGCATAGTTCATCATGTCAACGATCATGTCATTGACATATCCTGCCATCGAGAGTTTAACCTCGTCTGGATCTGCTGGGAACTTATAACCGATTGTGATACGCTGATACTGAGCTTCTTTATCAAGATAAACGCCAAGGTCTGGTTTCTCATTGTCGTTTGCTCCATAGCGTGTACGTGGGGTCTTGCCTTCACGTCCCTTGACATTCTGGAAGAGCTTTATGATTTTCTGCTCCATCTTGTCAACATCAATGTCACCGATAACAACAATTGCCTGAAGGTCTGGACCATACCATTTGTGATAGTAGTCACGGAGTGCTTGATACGAGAAGTTGTTGATTACTGCTGTATCACCAATGACATCACGTTTTGCATATTGACTGTTAGGCATCATCATCTTCAGCCAGTTGAAATACATGCGGCGGGATGCTGTATTGCCTGTACGCCACTCTTCACGGATGACGCCACGCTCGTTGTCAATCTCCTCGCTCAAGAGAGATACTGCACACGACCAGTCATACAAGACGAGCAATGCAGAGTCAAGTATGCTCTCGCGTGTTGTCGGTACGTTGGAAAGACGATAAACAGTCTCGTCCAGAGATGTATAAGCATTGATGTCGCCACCGAAACTTACACCTACGCTCTCGAAATAATTTATAATCAGCTTTCCGGGAAAGTGTTCTGTACCATTGAAACACATGTGTTCCAGGAAGTGTGCCAAACCGTTCTGATGGTCTTCCTCAAGAATGGCACCTACGGCCTGGGCAATGTGAAATTCGCAACGCTGTTCTGGTTTCTCATTGTGACGAATGTAGTATGTCAAACCATTGTTCAGTTTGCCATAACGTACAGTTGGGTCCATTGGAACGGGCTGCTGTTCCATAGGATTCTGTGCTATTGCCAGTACTGCCAAGAGTACTGCAATTGCTGTTAAGAATAGCCTTCTCATAACAATATAATGTGTTTAGTTTATTCTGATTTTTCAATTATAGGAGTCCTAATTCCAGTTTTGCCTCTTCGCTCATCATGTCGCGGTCCCACTCTGGTTCATATACTATGTGCACTTGCAGTGAATTTACTCCTTTCACTGATTCGACTTTCTCTTTCACGTCTTCGGCAATGAAATCTGCTGCCGGACAGTTTGGAGCTGTCAACGTCATGTCTATCTCCACGTCACCGTTTCCGGTCATGTCTTCAATCCTGTATATCAACCCGAGGTCATACACGTTAACAGGTATTTCAGGGTCAAATACGGTCTTCAGCATCTCTACTATGCGTGATTCCAATTCTAACATATATCTATTTTTTCTAAAATACTATATTAAAAGTCAATACTGCAAAGGCATTATTCACAAAATGCATCAGCACGCTCCCCCACAATGTCTTTGTGTAATGGTACGAATAGCCGAGCATGGCACCAAGAAGCATTCTTGGTATGCAGCCAGACATCTGCAGATGCACGAGCGAGAAGACTATTGCCGTCACCCATACTGCCGCATGGTAATTCACTTTCATTTCGAGTCTTCTCTGCAGCCATCCGCGGAAAAGGAATTCTTCGACGAATGCAGGTATCAGTGCTATCACCAGCAGGTTGGCAATCAGCCTTCCGAAAGACATGTCGCTCAGCAGCATCTTTGTCATGGCGTCAGCCTGCTCGTCCAGCATTCTGAAAAATGGTCCGAAATCAATCATCTGGTTCCACTTCAGCGTCAACTCTATGATTGGCTGAACCACGAGGATTGCGGCAAAGATTATCCCCACTTGTTTCCAAGTCAGCGACTTGTCCAATGCACAGACCTTGAAAGGATTTCTCTTGTCAGTAATCCATATCCCGGCATACGCTATTCCTCCGAACAGCACTATTGACGAAATTGCCTGGGTCAAGTATATGCGTGTTATTGCGTCCATAATCTGTATCAGTCTATTATTGTTTCTTTTTCAAGGGCAGATATTGTGTTCATCTCCAGCCGGATGGCCTCAAGCTCACTCCTTATGCTCTCAAGGTGGCGGATTACCTTCAAGTCTCGCTCCACCATCTTGCGTCTGTTTGCAAGCTGGCTCCTTATCCCCTCCATAGTAAGATGACTCTCCTCCATCATATATTTTATTGTCCTGACAAGTTCCACGTCTTCGGCAGAATAACGTCGTGTCCCCCCTTCAGTGCGTCTTGGCTTGAGTTGCGGTATCTGGTCTTCCCAGTATCGCAGACTGACGCTCTTCACACCAGTCATGCTCTCAACCTCTGTAATAGAATAATACATCTTATCCATAATCACCTCACTCTCAATCTCTGTCCGATTTTTATGGTATTGCCTTGCAGCTTGTTCAATTGTTTCAGACGCTTTACAGACGTGCGGTATTTCTTTGCTATCGCCGCCAGGTTGTCACCTTTGCGCACTTTATAATAAACCTTGTTGCCACTTCCGCTGCTGTTTCCTCCACCAGCAGGCTTCACAGTCTCTATCCTTGCCGAAAGTTCAGGCTTGTATGCAAGTATGGAATCTCTATTCAGGGAATACGAATTTATGTATGCCAACGGCACCGTAAGAGGATATGGCTTGACGTTTCCCGGTATTATTCCGGTCTTGTATTGTGGGTTCAAGAATGCAAGTTCCTCGTAATCTATACCCACGACTTCTGCTATCTGTCTCAGGTGAACCCTGTCGCTAATCATGACAGTGTCTGTTGAATATGTGTATTTGGATTTTGCAGGACAAATGTTGTGTTCTGTGTAATAATTCATTATGTAACAAGCCGCAATGAAAATAGGTACGTATCCTTTCGTCTCGCGTGGCAAGTATGGGTATATTTCCCAGAATGTCGTCTTGCCGCCACTGTTGCGTATTGCTTTCTGCACGTTGCCGGGTCCGCAATTGTAGGCTGCTATCACCATGTGCCAGTCGTTGTATATTGAATACATGTATTTCAGGTATCTTGCTGCGGCATCTGTTGATTTCATAGGGTCCATTCGTTCGTCAACCAGACTGTTGACTTCCAATCCGTAAACATGGCCTGTTTTCACCATGAATTGCCATAGTCCCCCGGCACCTGCTCTTGATATGGCTCTTGCGTTCAGGGCACTCTCTATCACTGGCAGATAGCACAGTTCTAATGGTATATTGTGTTTTGCCAGCGTCTGCTGGAACATCTCGAAATAATACGACTGGCCGACACCTAACATATATGCCACCTGTCTTCTTCTCTTTGCATACATCTCGATGAATTTCTTCACCTCCTCGCTGAGCGGCATTTCCATGATATATGGCAGCTTTTGCAGCCTTTCAATATACACTGAATCAGGGAAGAACACGCAGCCCGCCGTATCATCTACTTCGCAATCGCTCGAGAATGCCAGGTTTATGAAACAGTCGTGCATCAGCGAATCAAGTTCCGAGGCATATATCTGCAATGGTTCTGCTGTCAGCAGCGAGTCGCATGTCGGGTTATCTACGACAACGCTGTCTGTGCCGAATGCAAACTTAAATTCTTCGGATGTCTGTGCCGTCAGCATCAACGGCAAAATCATCAGTAATATTATAATCGTCTTTTTCATTTCATTTTTAGTATATAGTTTATCTAGAGCATCTAGAACTTCTAGAAAATCTAGAATTTCACGCCAACCCCCATTCCTACAGCCTGATGGTGGTTTACCTGCTGCACCTCTGGTGCCACCTTTATCGAAAGGTCTGGCGAAACATCAAAATCGCTCAATTGTGCATCCACGAAAGCATCTATCACCGACAAAGCATAAACAACTACTGCGGCCACTATAGAGATGTCACGCTCCCGCCTGAATTTGTCCATCTGTGTCTTGAAATAGTTGCTGTACGAACCTGCAGGATAGCCATCTGGTATCATTGGCTCATACAAATCAGGATTAGGCATTGACGAATTGATAGATTGGTAGGCGTTCCTGTAGTCCTGATAATTTCTGTTGGTATAAGCTATGGCATAACCCACCCCGACTCCAAGTCCATAGACTATAGGCAATTTCCAGTATTTTCTGTTATAAATCTGTCCTGCTCCTGGAATTGCCAGCGCCAGCCATAAAGCAGTGTTGGGATTAGGCTGAAAGTTCGCGTAAAGAGGTACGGACTCAGGTTCGTCTTTCTTGGTGACTATGCTGTCTCTTTTCATCGGCATTGCCTTGAAAGCCAAACTGTCACTTATCACAGGCATTGCTTCTGCCGTCTTTACCAAGGCACTGTCGCTTGTTATAGGTAATGCCTCCACCGCCACATTGTCGATATTGTCAATACTGTCAGATATCGACAAAGACTGTGCGTCTGTAGCCACGCACACTGTCAGCAACAGCAATATCTGCAACAGTTTTTTCACTCCTCTTCAATCTTCAACTTCTCGATGATACCCAGCAGCTTCTCGAACTCAGCATCGCTTTTGAACCTGATTTTCACGTCACCCGAACCCTTATCTGAATAATTCACCTTCACGTCGCATCCGAATATTAGACGCAGAGACTCTTCGATTGCTTCAGTCTCTGCCGATTTTTTGTTTTCTTTTTGTTTCAGAGTGTCAACTTCGCGGCAAAGCTGTTCAGTTCTTCTCACCGATGCACCTTCAGCCAGAATTTTGTTATATACGGAAATTTGTTTTTCTACTGAGTTTAATCCTGCTATTGCACGTGCATGGCCCATCTCTATCTTGTGATCACGCAAGCCCATCTGTATTTCGGCAGGAAGTTCAAGCAGCCTCATGTAGTTTGTGACAGTTGCACGCTTCTTTCCGACCCTTTCTGCCAATTCCTCCTGCGAGAGCTTGTACATATCAGCCATATTGCTGTATGTCAATGCAATTTCTATTGCATTCAGGTCTTCACGTTGTATGTTCTCAACCAGCGCCATCTCCAGCACCTTCTCGTCATCCACTTCACGTATGTATGCCGGCATTTTCTCGAGACCCACCATCTGTGCAGCACGGTATCTGCGTTCACCTGCTATAATCATGTAGCCGCCTTTGGCAGGATCCTTGCACACGGTTATCGGTGTGATGATGCCGTTTCTGCGGATACTCTCAGCCAACTCTTCCAGAGCCTCCTGGTCAAAGTTCTTTCGAGGCTGGTCAGGATTCGGATGTATCTGACTGATAGCCAACTCCTCAAACACCATCGTCTTCAGAGCCTCTTTCACCTCAGTGGCGGCACTGCCCAACAGCGTGTCGAGTCCCCTGCCTAATTTCTTGGGATTAGATTTATTTGCCATTCTCTTCTTGTTTTTTCAGATCTCTCTCTATAAGTTCACGGGCCAGTTCAAGATGGTTCTTCGCACCGTTTGAATCCTTGTCATATATAAGGACAGGCTGACCATACGAAGTAGCCTCGCTCAGTTTCACGTTTCTCTGGATGACCGTCTGGAACACCATGTCGCCGAAATGCTGGCGCACCTCTTCCACCACCTGGTTTGCATAACGCAGACGTGCATCGTACATGGTCATCAGGAAGCCCTCGATTGTCAGTTGTGGATTCAGCGATGTCTTTATGCGCTGGATTGTATTGCATAGACGAGCAATACCGTCTAAAGCGAAGTATTCGCATTGCACTGGCACGATGACGGAATCAGAAGCGGTCAACGCATTCACCGTGATAAGACCCAACGAAGGGGAACAATCGATGATAATGTAATCGTATCTGTCGCGCAGGGGAACCAGCATATCCCTCATCCTCAGTTCACGGTCGTCAATCTCAATCATCTCGATTTCTGCACCTACCAGATTGATGTGCGAAGGGATGACATCAAGGTTCTTGTAGTCAGTCTTCACGATGGCGTCTTCAGCCTTCACCTCACCAATAAGACATTCATATACAGTTCTGTTCAATCCTTTGATATCAATGCCAAGGCCAGTCGATGAATTTGCTTGCGGATCAGCATCCACAAGCAATACACGCTTGTCCATCTTTGCTAAAGATGCCGCAAGGTTAATACTGGTAGTAGTCTTTCCCACACCACCTTTCTGGTTAGCGATTGCGAAAATTTTGCCCATAATAATCCAAAATATTTTGACCTGCAAAGGTACGGTTATTTTTTCAGACCACCAAATTTTTCTTAATATATTTTTCTCTTCTCCAACACACAGGCTTCCATATCTGCTGTAATGGAAACTGACTCAGTAATCAGCAAGATAAAAAATCAGCCCACAGAAGAGGATTTGTTCCCTGATTGAAGGCTCTGGTAAACCCGTGTAATGAGAACTTCCCTCCTGTGGGCTGAAAAAAAATCTCTTGTATTTTCTACCTGCTTACATATTTCGTATGGCAGTCGCCTAACCGTATGGTATATATTCCTTGTGGCAGCTGAGGCAGGTCATAGATTCGTTCAGAGGTCAGAGGCGTTGACCATACAGAGCTGCCAGTCATGTCGAAGAGCTCGATAGTTGCTGCAGGGTAATGGTCGGTGGTGAAGCCCTGAACGTATAATGTGTTGCCTACAACCCTCAGGTCGCAGACGTTGCTGTCATCATCGTCATCGTCATCGTTATCGTCATCGTTATTCCACTCTTGTTCTGTGATGCCGTTGATCTGGAACCTCATGTTCTCGCCAACGGTATATCCCTTGAACTGATAGGTCTCGCCAGCAAGGATGTCAACCGTCTCGTTCAGCTTGCGGTCTGTCAGGTAGAGCGAGTGATAGCCAAACAGTTTGTCAGTCTCGAACGAGATGGTGTAGGTCTCGTCATCGCTTCCCGCCATAAAGCCGACATACTGCTTGTTGAAGGTAGAGTCGGCATTCACGGCAGTATTGCCGAACTTGTTGTAGGCGTAAATCTGAGGCAGACCCTCTTTGCCAGGCATCTTGTATCCGTCATAGCCATTGTCGTACTGTCGGGTGCAGGTCTCGCACTCCAACAGCACAAGGCGGTCACCATTCTCCTTGCCCTTCACGCGTATGCCCAATACGTTGTATTCACTCTCGTGTTCAGCTGGCAGGAACATCCTGTGGCTTGGCGACAGGTTTCTCTTGATTATAGAATAGTCAAACGTAACTGTGTTATTATTGTTCTTTGCCGTCACGAAGAACGACTGGCCGGCAGGTATGGTGAATGTGTTTTGTACTGTTCCGCCTGTTATTTTAGGACATACAGTCATCTGCCCTGGGTCACCATGTTGATTTTCATCAGTCGCATCGCTATGATGATCCTTCCAGTCCTTATGAGAACCTGCATTATAGAAAGTGACTGTAGCATAAGCAGCACCATCATTATTGTCATCAAAATTTATATCACCAATGGTCATAGGGGCAGCATAGCTGTTGGTCAGGAGGTTGACGCCACAGTTTTCGTAAGTAGTGCCGTCATCTCTTTTCTTGTCGTCTGTCTTTGTCAGGCCAAATTCATGTGAAGCAGAGTTAATCAGTGTTCCTGAATATGTCAGCCAGTTCTCGGTCTTGCGATCATCGTCAGAGCAGATGTTTGCAAAGCAGTAGCCAGTCCAAGGGGTCAGATTGATATTTTCCTTAGCGCCTCCACCATTGGTGACAAGATTCCAGCATCCATTTTCAGGATTGGAATTGTCTGCCTCTCTCCACCAATAGATGGCCATACACTCCCAAGGGCCATCCACAGCCTCGAAATCATCTACGCAGATTCCGCGGTACTGCCATTTAGGATCGATATGACTGCCATTTCCTTCAGGGATGTACATCTCTATCGTGGCCTTAGGCGACCCGCCATTGAACACCACAGAGGCCTGACCCCAGTAGTTGGCTGTAAGCAGTAATTTATCTGCATCTCCGTTAGTCAGATTGCCTACAACATTCAATGTCGAAGCCTCACCGATAACCAGTTTAGCATTGGCATTATCTGCAAACGAAAGGTCATGACATGCGGCATTGACAGTATGGGTTAGGAATGCGGATTCATCAGAAACCTCCTCTTCGTCCATGCCTATGAAGCAAGAGTCAGCAATCAGGACATTGTAATCAGAATAATCGTATATTTGATTGTCGGTATAAGATCTGACAATGTCAGGTCTGCTCCACTTCTCTGCATCAGTCCATTTGCCTGCTACAATGAACTCAAGAGTTCCCTTGCTGATGGAGAATGATATGTTTCCTGTAGCAGTAGGATAACTGCCATTCGCCAGATAGCGAGATGTCACAGTTACTGTACATGGAACCTGAACCGTTGCTGTCGTAGCCTCTTTCATCACGGTCATCTTCTGTCCGTCAGTAATCGACAAGACACCATCCATACCGACA
>JAZRYS010000167.1:0-3244 GCA_045600865.1 Candidatus Aphodosoma sp. | reverse complement strand
GAAAGAAAGTAAAACAAAAGTAACCAAGAGCCACTTCTCGTGGCTTATGAGCCTTGCTATGGTGCTGATGGCATTCCTGTCGCCATCGCTCGCCACCAGCGCATGGGCAGAAGAGGCTTCGGAGCCTAAACCGCTAACGTTTACGGTGATACAAGCGGGGACACTAAGAGTGAGCAAATTCGCCGAAGCCACTAATCTGCAATACCGAATCGATGATGGAGAGTGGACTGCTTGCAGTTCTGAAACAAGTTATATTCTTTATCCATTGAACGAAGGACAGACTATAAGTTTTCGTGCTGATGACGTCAACCCAGACTCGAACTCTAACTATGTTTTGAGGTTTTCATACTCATCAACAGGTCTCTATAAAGTGTCGGGAAATCTTCTTAGTCTTGTTAATGGCAATTCTACGAACCTAAAAGATTACCAGTTTTATAGTCTATTTAATGGATTCCCTGTTGTAGATGCTTCAGAGCTGTTGTTGCCATCTGAAAATATTAGCGCTCATTGTTTTGAAGATTTGTTCTATTCTTGCACGAATTTGGAGGCTGCACCTGAGTTGCCTGCAAATAAATTAGCTTATAGTTGCTATAGGTCAATGTTCGCAGGTTGCACAAGTTTGAAAACAGCTCCAGCGTTGCCAGCAAATTACGTTGCGAGTTCTGCATATTATCAGATGTTCTGGGATTGCAGTGCTCTTAAGAATGCACCAGTCATTTCTGCAACATCGATTGGCGAGAAAGGATGTTACAAGATGTTTCTTTCTTGCACAAGCTTGACCCAAGCACCAGCTCTGCCTGCCACGCAATTATCCAAAGAAGCATATTACGGTATGTTCCAGGATTGCTCAGGACTCATTGAGGCTCCGATGCTTCTTGCTGAGAATACTGTCGATTCATATAACTATAAGAGCTATCGAGACATATTCAATGGATGCACGAAGATTAAGCGCCTTGTGACAAACTTTAAAGATCCGCAGGAGATTGCAAATGTGACAACGGGCCCCAAAGGAGGCGAATTCTATTGCAGCAAGCCTGTGTATGATTACATTATGGAGACTCGCCAGACTAAGCCAAGCTACCTCAGCAGCTGGACCGTGTTGCCAATCTGCGAGGCACTGGAGGAGTATCACAAGCCTGCCTTTTTCGAGACTGAAGGCGACAAGCACGAGGAGCTTTGCTATTTCTGCAAGAAGCCATACAACAACTCGCACGACTTTGCCTACGACGCGAATGAGGACAACGCAGAGGGACATACTTGCACCGTGTGTGGCCTTGTCGTAGCCCATAAGTACGACGACTGGGCACATCAGCAAGAGATGAAAGACGGCAAGGAGACATTCTCCCACCTACACAAGTGCGTATATTGCGACAAGACTAATGGCGATGCGGCGACATGTGTAGCCAGTGCGCAGAAAGAGATAGAGAACACCATAGCCTCAACATGCAGCAAGCGTGGTACGCACGACGAGGTGACCTACTGCAAGGTATGTCATCAGGAGATGGCACGCACAGCGGTTGACGAGCCTATTGTGGAGCATACCCACACGGCTGAGAGTCCATTCACCTGCACCATCTGTGGCGCAGACAACATCCGTATGGGTAACTGTGGCAAGGAGGGCGACAATGTGCGCTATGCTTTGGCAATAAACAGCGACGGCGAGACCTTCACGCTCTACATCGTAGGTTCGGGCGAAATGGAGGATCGTCAGAGTATGTACCATTCAGCGCCATGGAGCACATACTCCGGTAAGACCACGTCTATAGTGGTGTCGGAAGGCGTCACAACTATCGGCAAATATGCTTTCTATGAAATGACAAACGTAGAGAACGTCACCCTCCCAAATTCACTCACCACGATTTCTCAGGACGCATTTGCGTATTGCAAAAAACTGGGTCTAGTGAAGATTCCTGATGCTGTGACATATATAGGCTCGTATGCATTCAATAGCTCGAACGCCAAGATCTGCCTCAACGAGGGACTGAGTCAAGTGCGTAGTTATGCTCTCAATTCTTGCACTCTGACCGATGCCGAAGGAAACGCTAAGGCTGAGTTGCCTTCGTCGGACAAGGATTATTTGTATAGTCATTCGTTGGACGAAATAAAGAATACCGAGATTGTGCTCCCCGACGCGATTACATCTTTGGCATCTAAATTGTTCGGTGGCGAGGACCTCAAGAGCATCACACTTGGTCGCAACGTGACCGATGTTGATCTTGATGCGTTCGCCTCACTGACTGGCGAGGTAACAATCAAGGTGCCATGCTCAATTCCTGGCATAGAAGAATACATACGTACAACATGCACGAGCAACGCAACGCTCAACGTAGAGCGATTCCACGTATCAGAGTTTGCATGCAGTGCAAAATGTATGTGCGGCGAAAAGGATATGGACGGAGCCGTAGCTCATACCTACGATTCGGACTGCGACCACTCATGCAACGTCTGCGGCTTAGAGAGAACAACTACCGCCGAACACGAATACGAAAACCATTGCTGCAAACATTGCAAGGAAATGGAGACTGGCTATATTGATGCTGGCAAACTCGGCGACAATATTTCATGGGTCGTCACTGACTTTGATGGCGATGGCAAGTACAAGCTTGAAATCGAAGGCGAGGGCATAATTGCTAATTTTGACAATGCAGACAATCAGCCTTGGCAAAAGTATAAAAGCAAAATAGAATCCGCCGCAGTTGGCGAGGGCATAACAGACATAGGAAACTATACATTCGAAGACCTCACTAGTCTTGAAAATGTGGAACTTCCAAGCACATTGGAATACATACACACACGTGCATTCGGATATTGCGAAGGCCTGACATCTGTTGTTCTTCCTGTTGGACTGAAATATGTCGGATATGGGGCATTTTATAATTGTTTTTATCTTGCTCAAGTAACCATCCCTTGTTCCGTAACTGGCTTTGAAGATGATGCTTTTTACCATGTGCCTTCAACCGCGTTTTTCTACGTGGTTGAAGGCTCGAAGGCCGAATCATATCTCAAGGAGTGGAAGACTGCATACGAAGCCTTCTGGTCGATTACCACAAGTGAGTCTCACGAGTTTGGCGAGTACGCATCCGACAACAATGCCACCTGCACTGCCGACGGCACAAAGACAGCAAAGTGCAAGTACTGCTCGGCAACCGACACCATTACCGACGAAGGCTCAGTCCTCGGTCATGACTTCGGTACCGACGGCTACTGCAAGCATGAGTGTGGCGAATACGACGAGTCGAAAGAC
>JAZRYS010000166.1:0-2718 GCA_045600865.1 Candidatus Aphodosoma sp. | reverse complement strand
CCAAGCGCTCGGTGATGTCCACCATATAGTGTTCGTTCGGGCGACAAGTACCCGCTGTATTGAATGCTTTCATATCTGCTTTTGCGAAAAGTGTATAACTTTTGCTTTGCAAAGTTATGAAAAAAATCTCAAAAACGAGCAGAAAAGCCTTCAAAAAACAGTGTTTTTTATAAAACTTTATAACTTATGTTATACAAAACTGACATTTTAGCGCACATTTCTGCAATTCGTTGCAATCTTTCGTTGTTATTCTGTTCGTGCTTGTCCGAAGAAATCCGATAGTCTATTGACTGCATCAATTCTTGTTGGCATTATGACATCAGCATAAATCTGAGTTGTTTGAATATCCTTATGACCAAGTAACTTGCAGACGGTGAATAGATCGCCTCCTGCAGCTATTGCACTCGTTGCAAAAGTATGGCGAGACACATGGAAACTCAGAGTCTTGTTTATTCCGACAGACTCAGCCATCTTCTTTAATATAACGTTCGTCTGACAGAGTGAAGTCAATCCTGCAAACACCTTCTGGCTTGCAGCGTTATTGCCTCTTTCTGGAAGCCATGACAACGCAATGTCACTCAGTGGAACACGGACTGAGTGTTTTGTCTTCTGCATAGAGTCAATTACAATCTCTCGCCCTAACGAGGTGTACTGAATGTTACCCCACATAAGGGAAGCGACATCGCTATATCTGAGACCAGTAAAGCAAGCGAACATGAAGGCTTGTTTTGCCAACTTGTTCTTGGTGTCTGCTGATGCCATCAGTTCCAATTCTTCTTTTGTAAGGTAGTCGCGAGACGAAGGAACCTCTGCAACCTTTTCTTTGTCATTCAATGAATAGAAGGGATTTGCATTGAGGACTCCAGACTGTACGGCATCATTGAGTATCTTGGTCAGTTGGTGCTGATACGCAAGACAAGTTCGTGGTGAGAGCGGTTTGGGGTTCTCTGGGCTATTGGTGTTCTTGTATGTGTGTTGCAGATAATCAAGAAAGTCAATCATAAACTTCTTGTCTATCTTCTTCATAAGCATTCGAGGACGATGTTTGAAAGCCAAGTACGACTTGACCACCTTTATGCAGGAATCCACATTCTCCAAAGTACTGTCTGCCAGTCGGTCTTCATCCTTCAATCTCTTATAGTAGCCGTCAAGCCAGTCTGCAAAGACACGCTTCGGCAGTTCGCCATTGGCTAACGGTTCTGGCTCATCCTCAATGCCCAAGATACGTTTGGCTTTGATGGCAATAGCCTTATTCATCGTCCCTTCATTCTCCTTCTTGATTGCAGGAGTATTGCCAGGAACGATGTAAAGGTCAAGGTACTCATACCACCTTTTGCCATTCTCGTAGAAGTCAAGATACAAAGTCTTGTTGCCGTTCTTTAGCGAACGTGAGCGAAGTTCTACAGTCATATTGCAATGGGTTATTGTTGCTTTCCGAAGTAGTTATCCATCAGATTGATGGTCTCAACCTTCTTCTGGTCAACGATTTTAGCATAAATCTGGGTTGTTTCTATATTCTTGTGACCTAACAACTTGGACGTAGTGAAGAGGTCAGCACCTAATGTAAGCAACATCGTAGCATAGGAATGTCTGGCACAGTGGAAGGTCAGATGTTTCTTGATACCAACACCCTCCATCCACAAGCGGATGTTGCGTTCAACATTGGAATCAGTCGGAAGGCGGAAAACTGGCTCGTTCAGATCCTCCTTCTTTGGCATCCAGTTCAGAGCCTCATTAGATAGAGGCACATTCACATAGGTCTGAGTCTTTTGCATCAGGCAAGAGACGAACAACGTCTTGTCATCAGGTGACTTCTGCACCTTTCCCCAAGTCAGAGTGCGAATGTCGCTCAAACGCAGACCAGTGAAGCAAGCAAAGATGAAAGCCTTCTTAACATCTTCATTGATGCAAGAACCTGTCATAGCCAGTTTCAACTCTTCGAGAGTCAGGAACTCTCTGGAAGAATCTGGGGTATGAACCTTCTCCTTTGGATTGATTGCCTTCATAGGGTTACTTTTGAGCATACCTTCACGAACGGCATTATTCAAAGCACCATTGAAGGAAGTCTGCACGGTTGCAGCATAACCAACGCTGATAGTTGATTCCTCCTTCTTGCGAGCATTCTTTGCAGTTCGCAGGAAACGAATGAAGCCACGGCAGAACTCAACATCGATATTTGCAACCGAAACCAACTGCTGATTGCTTTCGCTTGCATATTGCTCTACCTTCAGGCGCATATCATGGCGATTCTTCAAAGTCTTTTCAGAAACACCAGTCTTGGCATTCTCATAGTCTTTGAGATAGTCAAGGAGTAATGTGCTTGACTTACGCACCTTGTCCCATTGCTTCACACTGGCATGTTGGAGGGCAAGAATACGATCCGACTTTATTTTCTCGGCAGTCTGTCGTGCTTCCTTATTTAATTGACGCGCGTGAGGGCTTGTCTCTGGCACAAGATAAAGTCCAAGAGACTCATATTTGCGCACACCCTTCTGATAAACGTCCAAATACAAGCTGATATTTCCGTTAGCGAGTTTGCGCTCACGGATGCGGATAGGCTCTTTTGCCTTAATTTCCTTTTTCTGTCTGCCCATTGATTTTTTCTTATTGTTGGAAATGGTTTTTAGAAACCCAAAAGAAGAAGGATTTCAGGTGCAAAGATAGTGCTTTTTCTTGGTTCGTGCAACAAATACGCAACAAAAATAACATTTTTAAGAG
>JAZRYS010000165.1:0-1830 GCA_045600865.1 Candidatus Aphodosoma sp. | reverse complement strand
GACAATAAGAGACTTCAACTCTTCGTGCATATCCTCCTCTGCATAAATGTCAAACAGCCATTCCGGGGTATAGAAACTACAACTGTCGGATTTAACAGAGACAAGAAGTTCCGACAAAAATTCCGGCCACCTTTCTCTGTCAACAAGACTCTTTAAATCACTGTAATATTTGAACTTATCCGACCCCTTAACGAAATAATGCCTTGCCAATGATTCTTTCCGGGGAAGAGTACACTTGAGCATTGTCCACTCATAATATTTCTTTGCCATTTCATCGTAGTCGGGTCTCGGGCCATCTTTCCCAAAGTACACATCTAGAACGGCAATCGCTTTTTCAATGTTGCCCGCCGCCTCCAGGTCTAAGGAGTACGCTTTTGCAATTGACTCAATCGATTTATGACTTTCAGCAAACGTTTCTGCTTTGATATCACATTCAGGATGTTCCTTTAGAAAAGAATACAATTCAACTGCTGTTTCACCGTCTCCTTCCTTGTCGACAACAGACAACTGCAGTCTGCAATAGTCATTTGTGGACAGATTGGTCTTCGAGAAAGAATTGAAACAATCCAGGGCGTCCCTTTTATCGTCAAGAAAAGCAGTTTGGGACAACGATATGGAAACTTCCCTGAACCGTTGTTCCAATTCTTTGAATTTCTGTCTCTGGATCGATCCGTTTTCTTTCCCGTGTGTCATTGCGTCAATCACAAACTCCGCAGCCTCCCTTATGAACGAGACCGTTCCTGAATCATAATCAGTACCATAACCCTTTGCAATCTCATAATCCTCATCATACTGGAACTCGTCAATCTCGCTGTAATCGTACTTTTCAGCGAGTGTCTCCAGAATGATAAGGCCGACATCGGCAGCCTTGACAAAGTCACCGGAATTGACATAAAGGACGGCTTTGGACAGAATCCCCTTGACCTTGGAACTTATTTCGTTCCAGTCATGCATCTTGCAATCATAGTACTCATGCACTATCCACTCATCAAAAGCATTGTCAATGTCAGATGCATAATTCCATTTGACCGACTTCAGGAATTTCGCTTCCAACTGTTTTGCCACATTACCATCCGCCAGTGCCAAGTTCTTGAGGAAGGACAACAACTCTCCTTTCTTCGCTATTCTGAATACACTGTCTACAGTTTTTTCTCTATCCATATGGTGACTCATTATCAGATACGTTCAAAAAGATCATCCAGGATTACTTCCGATTGGACAATGCCCGAATACATGTTTTGTTTAATCCCGAATGCAGTTACAAAGGTCAGTTGCAGGGTTTCCGCCTTCTTCATCTTCTCACGTACAAGAGCCAGCCTTGAACGTAGCGTCTTGTCATACCCTTTATCAATGGCAAATTCCTCCTGACAGTATTTCATCTCACACAAATTCACTACCCGGTCTGCCCGTTTAATGACCAGATCACATTGTATGCCGTCGTGGTCCGTCGTTGCGCGTAGGGTATATGGACTCTGTTCTGTCTTTACCGCACCCACGTGCAACGCATTTTTTATTTGTTCAACGTGCATCATACAGACCTCTTCGAAAGCAGTGCCTCCCCAACGATAGACAACGCTGCTGTTTACATTGTGCTGCCAGAATCTCGTGTCCGTCACCTGCTCTTTCTCCTTCCAATAAAGCCACATCAGGCAGAAGGGGTCAATCAGACGATAGAGTTTTTCATATGGCTGTGCATCATACGGACGGTAGCAGCGGATAAAATCACTCTCTTCCAATGCTTCCAATATTGCGGACAATGTTCCACCAGTCTCTATACTCAGATGTTTTGCGATCTCATCACGCGTGTAGCCGCAACGTTTGGAAAAAAGG
>JAZRYS010000164.1:0-1851 GCA_045600865.1 Candidatus Aphodosoma sp. | reverse complement strand
CGTGACAAGGACGAAGATGAAGATGCAAGGGCTCGTCGTGCCGCTCAGACAGCCAGTTGGCTTTGCAAGCCGATGGGCAGAACATATAAACGTAAATAAATTTCACAGATATGGCTAAAAAGGATTTTTCTCAGCTCGTCGCCCATGTTGAGCAGAAACAGGAGATCAAGGAAGAGGCGACCAACCTTGACGAGCAGTTGAAGTTGTTGAAGACTGCGGTTACCCACATCATCAACAATACGCTCACATTGAAGCATGAAGGCAAGAATATAGAAAAACTTGTCGAAGCCCTCAATGCAGCCAAGGACAGTGTTGATAATGCTATCACAGGCATCTGTAATGCTATTGTCGAAGCCCATCAGACCCCTCTAAAGGTCGAGATGACCGACGAGAGCAAGGAAGCCATGGAGGAAGGACGGAAGAAAATGCTTCAGCGTGAAGAAGAACTCTTCCAGAACCATGAAGAAGCCATTGGCAAGAGCGTCCTGATCTTGGAAACCAAGTTCAAGAATGTCGTTGATGGCTTCAAGGGTGTCTGGGTTGACAAGAAGACTTTCAACCGATACTATTGGGGATTCATTGGATTGCTGGAGATTGCCGTTTGTGCTCTGTGTTTACTCATATTCTATTGGGTAAAGTTCGGTGCACCTTGGAATTGTTGAGTCATTGATTCATGAACGAGAAAGCCCTGTCCTCACGGATGGGGCTGACTCTTCTCGCTATTATTGATTTGCAATCTCAATACGACAATATTTGTGAGGCTCCCTCTAAATCCTAATACTCGCTCTAACTACATTTTAATGGATAACTAGTGTCTTATTTCAGGAAATAGATTGCTATTTTCTTTCAGACAGTGCCTGTTAAATGCTAATTTGTCTTTTCAAATACTCTCCGATAGGTTACAATGTTGCTGACAGTGATGCCTTGACAAGTCATTTCTTTTTCATCTGCACTTTCAAATCGGAGGATTATACTATTAGCGGCATTGTCCGAATATCGAACGGTTAAAATGAGGCAAGGTCCATATTCGTTGTAGCGCAAACTCCAGTGACCAGATTCTTCCTCATCAAGCACAGTTTTCCAATCAGTCAATGTGGGAACGCCACCTATCATTACTTCCTCACGCTTATTATAAACATCGTGATAGTACATACTGCCATCCTCTCGCAATGACAGGAAAACAGTTTCCTTCTTCATGTCGGACTCTTCCTCGTACAACCAATCTCCAATAACAAAACTTTTGTATTTCGTCTGTAGTTCGTTGGTCAATTGAATATAAGGATTCTCTTCATGCTCCTTCTCGCATGAAGTGAATATGACAGTGAGAACCATTGCCACAAGCAGTATGAGGGTTGATTTGACTTTCATTTCTAATGATCTTTATTCGTTTATCACCTTGTAAAAGTGTTTGTAATCCATTCCTACTGTTTCTGGCGAGAAGGTCGTACCATTCTTTTGCCATTCCATTTCATGTGATGTCAGTTTTTCTATGCAGTAGGTTAGTGGAGTTCCTTCTTTGCCAACCAACAGAGTCAACTTTTTTCCATCTACTCCATAGATACCATTCTCAATGTGCTCTTTCCCGTCTGGATCTGAAGGAGTATATGTAATGATTGTAAGCGTTCCACTGAACTCGGAACCTTCAAAATTATAAATAATGTGTTTATCTGAATTTGCTTCCGAATCTGTGTATTCTTCAGACCATCTGCCGACAAGCTTACCTTCAGCAGGTATGTATAACGGATCCTTTTCTTTTTTGAGAACTTCAATTAGCTTGTACCTTACATTTCCACTGTCAGCAGGAGGATTGGCAAGAATCGTCTTCTTCACCTTCACCGTGTAGAAGTAGCC
>JAZRYS010000163.1:0-10881 GCA_045600865.1 Candidatus Aphodosoma sp. | reverse complement strand
AAAAGCACAAAATGCGACTGATAAGGCTAATTTTGATTTTTGTCTGAACATGGCCAGAACTAGTTTTGAAAAAGCGGTTGCAGTTGAAGAAAATGAGAATTTAATCTCAGCGTATGTAGGATTGTCCCTAACAGAATTCCTCTCGGGTGATTTTATGTGGTTTTTACTCATTGAAAATCAGTTGGTTGCAGTTTTGAGACGTGCCCGCTGGGCACGCCGTGGGCACAAAAATGCAAATTTTGGTCCTGTTAAGAATTTTAAAATTTTGAGGTTTTGCAATTTGAAGATTGCAAAATCAAGCTACGATCAGTACATTTTCCCTGCCGTATCTTAGCAACGGAAGAGTAAAAGAGTTTACCTTTGCGCTGCAAATATAATGACAATTTCCGGGTCTGACAAATGTTGGACTCGGAAATTGTTTTTCTTTGTCTATATGTATTCAAAAGCCTCCTCTTTTGCTATCTTCATTATATGATATATTGTAAAAGTGTCCTGTCCCAAGTTTAGGCATTCGGTTCGATTGCAACACTTGGGACATTTTGAAATATTGGTACGTTTGGGACATGTGAGACACTTGGGACATGTGTGGCAAGAAGTCAGAAGATATTTCTGACCTCTTTGCCCATCTTTATGGCTTTATTGAAAGTGAAGAAGGTACCTCCTTTCTTAATATTGGTATCGAAGAATGCAATGACTATCGAAGAATGTTCAAGCATATAGATGTTTCGAAGTAGGTAACTCTGCTTTGAGAATGCTCGAGCAATGATCACTTTCGAATCTACGGAGTTAATCACTCTGTTATATCGTTTCTGGTCAGTAGGGGAGAATCTGCTTTCTTGACCTATGAAAGGAATACAGGCAATAATAATGATGTCCTTGTAAGCTTCTTTTATATTGATTAAAATCTCTGCAGCAAGAAGGTCGAAACCTATTGCCATACCGCAAAGGAATGTACGATGCCCTTCATTGTAGAGCTCCATGATTGTATAATATAGCTTTTCTTTGACGGTTTGTAGTTTGTTCGGGTTGATGGTTCGATGTCCAGTGAAGCAAACTGTTGTAATGATTGATTCAGTCATTGGTAGTGGGTTTTGATGGTTTAACTAATGTCTTTCCTATGCAGTAGGCTGCTATGACTTTTGCGCCCATGCTTTCTAACTTTTCCGCAAATAAGGTGATGCTGCGTCCCGTAGTTACTACATCATCGAAGAGAATTACTTTGCGACCATTTGAAAAGAATCCTTCATCAAATTCGATAACTTGTGAACTGCTGTTTTTCTTGTTCCTTCTTTGCTCATGAACTGCAATGCGCTCTCCGTCGATTGAAATATGGCGATATGCGTTTTGTGCTCCGCTCATCGCGCAAACAAGTTTTGAGAACTCATAGTATCTTGTTTCGTTTTTCTCGGGAGTTGAAGCTGGAATGCAGACGAAGGCAATGTCCTTGGCAGACTTCCCATATGTCTGCTTGATCAGTTTTGCGGTGTGTAGTGCTACTCCGCTTTGGTGTGTCCCATTCTTGAAATTCCAAATTAGGTTTCTTGCAGACTCTTGTGGAAGACTTACGTATTTGAAACGGGCTGGCACATAGTCGAAGTAGTAGCAGAGGGTTCTATTGCCCCAACGTTCATCGTAGATTGCTTGCATAATTTCTTGGTTTTTATCTTTTCCCTTAATTCAGTTATCTGAACTTTCAGGATAAATCATTCAACTGTAACGAGGCCCAGGCATGACGAAGAGATGACATCAAACCAAACATGAGGAGGTAATGTTTTGATACAAAAGATTGCCTTCAGAAAAGCATGTTGCTGGTGCTTGGTTCTTTGTCATCGGTCATAACTTTGCCGAAGAGAAAGTTGGGTGAGAGATCTTGAAAGTGAGTGAAGCAGTTGGTCAAATATGCACTCAGAATGACATGTAAATATTAATAATTAAATGAAATTATATATAATTATACGTAATTACAAATAAATCTTTGTAATTATTTGGAAATGTCAATTATTATATGTATATTTGCACTGTAAAATCGTTGTTGTAACTGCTTGTATCAATGATTTTATGATAAGAGAGTAATTATTTGTAATTACAGATAATTGCAAGTAATAGAATGATATTGTTACTTATAAATTTGAGGAATCATGGTAATCGCATTTTCAAATTTCAAAGGTGGTGTCGGTAAGACCAGCTTGGCTTCTGGCCTTGCTGAATGTCTTGCTAAAATGGGTAAGAAACTGTTGCTGATAGATATGGATGCACAATGCAACTTGTCTTCATTCTATATCAATGTAGAAGAGAATACCGTATCTGTTTATGAGGCTTTGGTTTCAAGGTCAGAACTGCCAATCATGAATGTGAGGGAGAATATTGATCTGGTTCCAGCGACGCTTGATCTGACTGAGACTGAGCGTACGATGATGGGTACTATGGGCAGAGAGTATAAGCTTATGGAGAAACTCGATAAGGTTAAGGATAAATATGATTTTGTTTTCATTGACTGTTCTCCGTATTTTGGTGTTGCTACTTGCAATGCTTTCTTTGCTTCAGATGCTGTTATCATACCTGTTACACCTTCTCGTCTTGCGACAAACGGTATGAGTAAAACTATAGATGCAGTAGCCGAAGTAGAGGGTATCAGACACAAGAAATTTGTGTTCGTTAAGACCGTTGCCAATTTCTGTAAGTCTGGTCAGAATTTGACTTCTGATCTTTTGGCTTATATGAAGGAGTCGATGAAGAAGAGTGACTATTTTGAGTCGTATATTCGTGAGTCAACATCTGTTCAGATGTTGTCGGTTGACGGCAGGCTTGCAAAACGATCAAATGGTGAAAAAGATTTCTTGGCACTGACTAATGAGTTGCTGAAAGTCGCCAAGAACGGGTTGAAAAAGAAAAAGTAATTTTATATACGTACATATAATTATATAGGTGAAACATGAAACAGAAGACTTCTATGTTTGGGTCGGTTATGAGTAGCTACTCAAAAACTCAGGCCAATGAAAATGATGCTGTTGAAGTTCCAAAGAAGGTTGGCAGGCCAAAGGGTAGTTCTAAGAAAATGCCTACTAAATCCAGCTTTACGACCAAGTTGGATAACGAACTACTATCTATTCTAAAGATCATATCTGAAGAAAAAGCACAACCTATAAATCGAATAATAGAGGATTTGGTTCAGTACGCTCTTATTAGTATAGGAAGAGGTCATTTGTATCATACCGATATTGAAAAAAAATCTGAACATGACCGCAAGTGTAAGTTTGATCTAAAGATAATTACTGACAGATATAAACTACTTCAAGAAGAGTGAAATACCGTCGAAGAAATGACTATTGTTCTTATGATGTTGCGGCAAGAATATTCGCAGTATGATAACAATGATATATCAATAAACATGTCTTTGTAGAAAGCCGAGATTCAAATTTAGCATTTTGTGGAAGTGTTTGTTGACGGAGCTTATAGACAAAATAAACTGCCAGAGTTGCCTGGTTACATGAAAGTAATTGTAGCAGCTCTGGCAGTTTTTTTTTCTCCTGTTCCTTGTATTATCTTGTACCTAAAGGTAGTATATGTTCTGGTAGTTGAAGTTTGTCAGTTTCGAATGGGTATCATTCAGTTCCCTCATTCTGGTGGGAATATCGTGGAGAAGACAGTTTTCATCAAGCAGTTGTCTTATACGGGAGGCGAACATGACATTTTCTCTCTCCAACTCCTCCTGAGTTGTTGCGATACCATATTCTTCGGCTTCTGACATTTCTGAAATAATCATGCCGGTGAACAGCCCGTGAAGTCCTTCCGCTCTGGCAAAATGATCCGCGTTGCAGAAAATGGCTATGATATTATGGCGATGCTGAAGGAAATGTCTGTGTGTATGTCCTACCATCACATAGTCAAACAATGGCTTCGTATCATCCTCTCTGTAGAAGAGTCCTTTGTCCGAACCATGCCCCAGCAACATGATCTGGGAGGTTGGTGGGCAGTGATGAAACAGCTGATTCACCCCCCTGCTCGTCAACCTTTCAGTGTAGATTACAGAATCTTCCAATCCATCGTAGATGGTTTTCAGAAAGTCTGTTGTTCTGTCCTGAGGATGTATGATAAGTCTCTTCATGTCATTCCTTTATCTGGATCACAATGCCTGAATAATTGTCCCGTGAGTCTTTTCCGCATTGCGTCCTGATCTCATCGGCGACCTGTTCGGCCGTTTGATCCTTCAGAAGACATTCTTTGAGCACGTCGGGCTGAATATATTTGTTCACACCGTCAGAACATAGGAAGATGATGTCTCCCGGCAGAACCTCAAACTCATGAATCTCCGGTTCTGCGACGTCAGGACGATAGGAGAAGAAGCACTTCGCCACTGTCTCCCATCCGAACTGATGGTTGACGTGATCCTGGGTCTGATAGACCACGTCACTGCTTATCATGTTCAGGTCAGCTGACATGACAAACTTGTCCCAGTCCGAGTATCCCCTGCGCAGGAGGTAGCAGCGGCTGTCCCCGATATGGGCGATGGTGGCCCTGCCGTCCTCTATACTCGTCAGTACCATGGTGGTTCCCATGTGCACATGTCCCATGATGTCGCTCTTGTGATCGAAGACTGCCGAAGCCTTGCGGCACGCTTCGCGCACCTTCTTCTCACAATCTCGGAACTCGGGTGTCTTCTCCCAGTAGTTGGCGATGGAAATCGCAACCGTCCTGCTGGCGAAATTGCCCATAGTATGCCCACCCATGCCATCACACAGGATGAACATGGTTCGGTTGCTGTCTGGCATCTCGACTATACGGATGTAGTCTTCATTGCGTGGACGCACACCAGCTTCGCTGAATGTGGCATATTCCAGTTTCATTGTTTTTTTTCTTGTTTAGTGAAATCGGGATCTTTCCCCATCAAGGATCAGTGTCATTGCCGGTTCGTCCGAAATGGGAATCAGTTTGCCGGAAGACTTGTCTTCTCTTACATATTTCCATACCAGATGTTCCCGGTCGAAATAATAGGTGTAACACTCGTCCTCATTGATTGTTGGTGCATTGAGGCAGGAATCTACCAGTTGGTAGCTGCCATCCTCTTTTCTCATGTACAGCCACTGGCAGAATCCGAATGTTTCAAGATTGTTGGAACATAGATAATATGTCCTGTCCTGATCGTCTGTCAGCTGATAGATGCTATAGACAGTGTAATAGTCATCCAGGCAGACAACTTCAAAACCTTTCTCTCTCTTCAGAAAAAGGTAAGGCCACCATGGATTGGGATTGTATGACTTGCCGAAGTTATAGAACCCAGCACAATGATCTGGTGTCTGGGTTTCAACCAGACAGGTGATGTCCGGGGTATAGAAGGCAGCGCACATCATGAAATACTCCGCATAGACAAGGTCTGTGAATTCAGGACCATGATTGTCCACAGCGGCAATGTTGAACCCCATAGAACTCAAGCAGGCATTTACCAGACTGTCCGGGAAATACTGTCGCTCTCCTCTTCGGTAGAAATCAATCTGGGCAATGCATCGTCTGGCCTGTTCTTCTGCGTAGTCTTCTACTGTCAGCCATTTGACAAGGGGGTGAACTGTAGCGACGGAGTCAAAGAATGCAAGAAGGTCATCGACCTTGTCAAAATCCATATACTGCATGTCTGCGTGATAAATTGCGCCCCAGTCCTCTTCTTCTCCGGAATCCGTCTTGTGGCATCCTGTAAGTGACAGCAGTAGTGTTACGATAAGTAAAAGCCTGTACTTCATTATTACAACAGTTTGTATTCCCACCATTCCTTGACCAGCTCCTCGATCTTGCCGGTAAGTTCAAGAAGCTCACCTTGTCGGGATATTCCATTTCTAGCTGTCTTTATATTGATGTTGAACTGGGGGACGGAATCATTCATGACATCGTAAGAGTATTGCAGCACATTTTTTTCTGTCCATCTGTCGATGGCGACAAGTGTGTCAGCTTTGAAACCACCGGACAGGATGTTGGCGGTATCAGGGATGATATATGTCTGCTCTTTGTAGTCGTATGTTGCGGTTGATCCCTTACCTCGGGATTTGAGGTGTGAGATACGGATGCCTGTTTCATACTCGGTTACAGTCACTTCAATACGGTCGTTGTAAGTGTAGTTGTAGTATTCCGTATGTCTGCTGATTACCGGGCAGATCTTGTCCTGAAGATACTGCTCGATACCTGGATTGTCAGAGAAACGGTTGTTGGCAATCTGGTACAAATCATAGTAGCCGTTCTTCCTGAGCTCCAGTTCTCCCCAAATGTGACGGCTTCCGTGATATGCCATGTTGTCATATACTGGTTTGATAAGCAGACCATATCTGTCTCTCAGTCCGACCTTGCCAGTTTCAGGATCTTTGATCACGAAAATGCCTCTGAGGGATTCAAGTGGTCTATGACGGGGATAGTCTATACATGTATACTGGTTATAGCCGATGATAAGACTTGGAAGGAAGATTCCGTGGTACAGGAGCGCAAAGACAGACAAGGAAACGAGTTTCCTGTTACGACAGAACGTCATATAGCAAAGAAAACCGACCATAATCAGGCTGACAGCCAGCAGGATTATGCGCCACGCCCCTCCGTACGTCTGCGCCATCAGGAACAGAAACATACTGACGGGAATCACCCATATTCTTTTCAGTGGAGCATTGTAATGCTTCGCGAGAATGTAGAGACTCAGTGACGGCAGAGCCAGACAGGCAAAGCGGCACAGTCCAGGGTACATGGCAAGACCAACATAGATTGCACTGATGGCAATCAACAGCAACTTGACATAGGTCTTCGCACATTCATCTTTCCATAATATGGCACCCAGTGCATCTTTCCATGTCAATCCGGTATCGGAGAGTTTCTTTCTGAACAGGCATACGAAGTACAAGGTGGTCGGTAAGATAAAGAACCAGACCATATAGACACTGTTCATACATATCACCACCGGCCTTTCACATACTGCATTGAAAAAGTAGAAAGGATAAACGCCAAGCTCCCATATGCCTATAGGATGGCCGCAAAAGATTATAAAAAATGCCAATCCCCAGAACATGGAAAGGGAAATCCAACTGCGTTTATCTCTGCGATACAGGAAGATGGATAATACTACCCTTGTCATCACAGTAAAGGCTGTGATAAAACTCATGGGATATTGCAGCCAGGAACGGCTGCCTAAGACTGCAAGCGCCCATAATGAGCAAAATGCCAGATCCAGCCAGAACAATTTCTGTTTCATAATTTTGAATGCTTAAACATATTCTTCAATCATATCTACCATTGTCAGGATAGTGTCCATAACACTTTTTGATGAATTAAGCCAGTAGCGGAACTCTTCTTCAGAGTCGAAGCTAGCAAAAATTCTTTCTACTGTTATCTCATGGAAATAGGGTTTCATCTGAATCGCTATTCTTCCATTTTTCATGCTGAACACATGCATGGCAATTACAGAATAACAAACCTCTTTCTCTGGTATCACTTCTGCTTCTGCATCATTGTGGCTGTTGCTGCCATCCCAGCAGTATGACAGACTCTTGTCATTTAGCTGGCTCTTGATACTGTCAATAAGTGATTTGCAGTTCTCTTCCAGCAGCTCCTTGTCAAAAGCCCTTGCAGCATACAGCGCAGCGTTCAGCTCTTCTTCGTGTTTCTGGCTTTCTACTTGCTGCTTATGTGTCATCTCTGTAATCCAGAAAGAATCTCGCAGCTCTTCACACTGATCCATGACAGACTCTCTGCACTCTCGGAGCTTTGCCTCGGCTTCCTCTCTGGTGTCGAAGTCTGCAACGGTGAAAGTATCGTGGTCGTAGGTATCCATACCATATACCCGGTAAATCGTCTTTGCCATAATAATCTTTTTATTGGTTTATGATATATAAGAGAATGATGTAAACATAAATCTATCACTTTTTATATCATTTGAGAATAACTTTATTCAGTCTTTGTGTCTTTTTTCGAACTATCGTTGGAATTCCCGAACATCAACACCATTAAAGAGACATAGTTTGTGGAAACGAAGTCCCGCAATTCTGTTTCATCCATATGCTCCAACCTTATATTGATAATGTCTTTTGTTCTGGATAGAGTTCTCCGATCATAATCCGGATGTTTGCTTATGTGTTCCTTTGCCATCGCCGAAACACACCATTCTCCTATGGTGATTCCATTGCGGATTACATGTCTGCCAAAAGGCACAGAGTCCAGACGGGCAGCCAGCACATAATCTGCCGATAATGTATCACCACACACAACCAGCGTATGATATTGGTCCAGGGATTCGGCATTCTGTTCAATTGGAATTTGCATAACCTCGGTCTTGTCTGGTTGTCTGTCTTCCCACAACCAGAGAATTGCAGGGCGAGCAACATAGTAACCGACAGCGGTGAGTGAACCCATAAAGAGGATCAGGAATCCGGCGATTTTCACAGCTTCCTTTGTTTTCTCTTTCTGGAATGTCTCTACCACAGCGTAAATGATCGTAACAATGCCCAGAAGGGGCTGAAATGCTATTATACAAATAAATGGGATCAATATGGCAGATAAGATAAGAAACACATGGAAATGCTCTTTGGTCATGCGCAGATGCTGAGTTCCGTTGCGAATGTTACCTGTCCATTTTTCAATCCTGGACATGAGCCAGGGGACGGAGACGTATGTGCGGTCGGAGAAGCCAAGTGCTTTGAATCTCTGCAATGCAAGCTGCTTTATAGAAACAGTATCGGATGCTGCCCGGGAGCGAATCTGGTGCAGGAATTCTTCGGTTTCCGGAAATTCCGTTCCCCATTCACCGGCCATGAAAACTGCAATCTCCAATGCTTGGCTGACATTCTGGAATTGAGCAGACAGCTGCTCTTTGTATCCGTCAATATCGGGACGAGATAGAAGAAATGGGCCAACTTTTCTGGTTTTGAAATTGGGAGATGGTACATATTTCTTCATTACATTTTCTACGTGACAGCAGATATTGGCCAAAACATTTGACATCGTCCCCGTATCTACACGGGTGAAAACAGGATTCTCGGTCAGCATACGGTCTGCCAGGGCCAGTTCCTGCAGGTATTTGAGTGTCTGCTTCAAATCAGGAACTGAAATGAAATCTTGACCGGCAACTTGTTTGAACCGTTCTATGCCAATCTGGAGATTACGGTATGCTGTGTCTTCCGGACTGCCGGGCGTAAGCTCCAGATGCAGATTGCGGAATAAACCGCTGTATTCCTGTGTTGAAGCCCATACCTTGCGAACAGTCTGCATCTGACATCCATGCATCTTGATGATTTTCACTGCATTGTATTGGAACATGGACGAAAGATCCGCTTCGTCCTGCAGATTCCATCCGGACAGATCCACAAACTCCAGATGGTCACACATACGAAACATGCCTCTGAAATCTCTTATGTTGCCTACATTCCAAAGGCTTAGATCAATGCGCTTGAGATGGTGGCAACCATCGAACAGATGGCTGACAGAGGTGACCGATTCAGGAATAGCTGTGGGGGTAAACGTCTCGTTGTCCGGTTGCTCACATCGGCTGAAATCCACATCGGGTTGACAGCTGTCCGCGAGCCATGCCGCCCATGCCTCATTGAATGTGCGCCAGTTATGCTTTGATTGGGTGATATATCCTTTCGACTGGTAGAACATCCTTACACCTTCGGTCATGGTGTCAAGCATCTCTTCCAGATTAATGCTATGATCCTCTGCGTTGCAGAAGGTTTTGGTCTGGAAGTGAAACTGCCATTTCTCGTGAGTGTGACGATTGATGTTGATGTAGAGTGGCCCTTGTTTGTTGTACTGCTTGAAATAGCTGTCATTCTCACGGAAGGCAGTACACCAGCGAGTGTGTTTACTGTAGTATTTGGCTGCTTCCCAGGTATGAGGGACTACAATCAGCCAGTCGTCATCCATATAGACGTGTTCCGCATTCGCCTTGATCTGCCTTATTCTGGCCTCTTTGGAGTTCAGTTTATAATCGTCGGTGATATATGGCGAAACCGCTTCGATAAGTTGGTCATAACTCTTGTACTGGGTGATATCCCCCTGTTCGAGCAGCGTCTTATAACGATGGAAGGTATCAAGAAATACCGAGGATCCTTCGAGCTCATTCATGCCGATGGCTCCTTTCCCCACCATTACCAAAAGCCATTTGCCATACCTTCCCATCTTGTCGGGACGGTTCACCGCATCGTATGTAGGATCGGAAGAGACAATCTTCATGAATGCCTCCTCCGAAAATTGAGAATAATGCTTCTGATAAATATCTTTTAATGTAGCAGCCATCGGAATATTATGTTTTATTATTCCTCGTCCGTAGCCTTGATGTTAATCTTGGGACGCACGAAATAGAGGATTTCTACAGTCGGTTCAATCAGACGGACAATCTCATCCATCGGCTTATATGCCATCGGTGATTCGTCAAGCGTTCCTTCGCATACCGTTGTTGAATAAACATCAGACATTGTCTTCTGGAACTCCTCCATCTTCAGCTTGATCTTGGCAGCAGAGCGTGAGAGGATACGTCCTGCACCGTGAGGAGCAGTGTAGTTCCAGTCCGGGTTTGACTTGCCACGGCAGATGGCGAGTCCGTCGCGCATGTTGAACGGGATGATGCAGAGTTCGTCGGCATAAGCACGGATGGCTCCCTTGCGAAGCATCGGATGATCCTTGAAATCGATGTAGTTGTGAGTCGTGAAGATCTCATCGACAACCTCGATTCCGAAGTGCTCCTGAAGGATTCCACTCACTAGACGGTGGATCATGATGTGGTTGTATCGGGCGTATGCCTGTGTGATGACCATATCTGAAAGATACCCCTTCAGAAAGGCTCCGCTCAGATAGTCGGTCATACGCTTCTCATCACGCAGACGCTGAGTCGCTTCTACAATGAGCCGGCTCCATTGTGTCTTA
>JAZRYS010000162.1:0-25768 GCA_045600865.1 Candidatus Aphodosoma sp. | reverse complement strand
GCGGACAGTTATTCCGTCGAGCTGAAGCGCAAGAACGAGAACTACTCGATAATGTCCTGTCCTATGAATCCAGTCACCCATACAGACAACATATCAGTGGTGACGCTGTGTAGCAACTGCACGATGATTCATCTGCCAGGGTCGCGTCTTGAGCTCAATGACATAGAGACGGAGGGTGAGGCACGCTGGTACACGGTCAGCGGACAGTTCTGCGGTGCGCAGAAGATAGGTCCTGACAACATGGTTGTCGAGACGCCAAACTATGGAGGCGTGTATATGCTTGTTATCGAAGCCAATGGTATGCGCCAGACTTTCAAGGTGATGATTAATAACTGAAAATAATTATACAGTAAATGAAATATTTTCCTAAAACACTTTTGCTACTGACATTAATTGCTTTGCTGCTGTTTAATGTCGATTTGAATGCACAGAAGAGACAGTATCCTGAGTTTCACTATCTCTCGCTGCCGATAAGTGTGGGCTATTCCAATTATTATGCACCAGGTTTCAAGACCGAAACTCCAACTTACAAGAACCCTGGTATGGCGGGTGTGACTCTTGGTATAGGTTATGAGTACCGTTATCGTCTTTTCTGGATGTCAATGCACCTTGAGGGTCAGCTCCTGACTTCACGTCTTCGTCCAGGTATTACTCAAATGGACACTATGATGATTGATACGGATAGTTATTATGAACAGACAAAGCGTGAGAATGCCTATCATTACAAGTTCTCGAGTTGGCACGATGACCAGTTGGGCGTATATGGTTGTTTCCCTATTATGTTTGGTCTGAGATTCAACGCATTCTATTTCGGAGTGGGAGCAAAGGTGGGTTATAGTTTCTATGGGACAAGTACTCCTAAGGCTACTTACACCACTTCTGCAACTTACGATAGGTATATTGCAGACTTCGAGAATATGCCGAACCATTTTCTTACCGAATATGAGTCGGGATTGACTAACAACGGAAACGAGGCAAATATCAATTTCGACATCAATGTGGCTGCAATAGCAGAAATCGGTTATGAGGTATATCATTCTGAAGGGAGCAAGACGGTCCGTCCTTGGATATTGAAGTTGGGTGCTTACGCAGAATATGGTTTCCTGTCTGCATATAACAATAATGGTTCTGTCAAGCCTCAATTTGAAATGAAAAAAGTGACCCTTGATAATGGAACAGAAGCCGATGATCCTTCGCAACTCGAACTCCGTCCATATTACAAATCACACAGCACGAGAGGTGTGAATATCAATCCTCTGTATGTTGGTGCGAAACTTACGTTCCTCTTCGATTTGCCAGTTCCTCAGAAATGTCATTGCTTGCAAAACGAACGTGGAGCATCCTGGCGTAACCTTGCTCCTAAGGAGACTAAGAAGCAAAACAAGGCTGCGAAGAAAAAAGTCAAAAAGCAGAAGAAAGTCATGGGAGAAGATGGCACAAACAGTAACCTCAATGGAGGTAGCGGTCCAAGATAAATGTTGAAAAGGCTGCCATCGCAGGCAGCCTTTTTTCTAAAAAATGTATTTATGCCATGATTCGGATATTTCAGAAGGAACTGAAAACATTTTTTTCTACAGCCATCGGATATATAGTAATTGCCATTTTCCTGTTGATTACTGGTTTGGTGCTTTGGATTTTTCCTAGTCAGTCCAATATAATAGACAGTGGGTATGCCAACCTGGACGCACTTTTCCATTTAGCACCATGGCTTTATCTTTTTCTCTGTCCTGCTGTCACGATGCGCATGATTGCCGAGGAACGTCAGACGGGCACAATTGAATTGTTGCTTACCAAGCCAATATCTCAGTGGTCAATAGTGCTTGGTAAACTGTTTGCTGGTTGGATTGTTGTCATTATCGCACTTCTGCCTTCGTTGATATGGCTTGCTTCTGTTGCTTCTCTTGCCGAGAATGGTGTTGACTATGGCGCATTTTGGGGATCCTGGGTGGGATTGCTGTTTCTTGCGTTGACATATCTTTCCGTGGGCTTATTCTGTTCCACATTAAGCAAAAATCAGGTAGTAGTCTTTATTGTTTCTGCATCAATTTGTTTTATACTCTATTATGGTTTTGAACTCGTCGGTAGCCTTGCTTCCGGTCGGGTCTCTTATTTCTTGAGAGGTTTCGGGATACATGCACATTATGAGTCCATTGCCCGTGGAGTTATTGATTCACGCGACATTATTTATTTCCTGTTCGTATCCTTTTTGTTCTCCTTTGCTGCCAAATGTACTCTCTCTAAACACTAAATCAATACATTATGAAAATACTTATAACAAATGATGATGGTCTTCATGCACCAGGCATTCGTGTGTTGGCCGAAATGGCCAAGAAATTTGGTGATGTAGTGATAGTAGTGCCTGATGGTCCTCGCTCTGCCCAGTCAATGGCTCTCACGATAATGACGCCAGTGTCGGTAAAACCTTTGCATACAGAAGATAACGTTGAGTGGTGGGTTTGCTCTGGCACTCCTGCAGATTGTGTCAAACTGGCTTGTTCCCAGCTTATGGATGAACAACCAGGCATCATTCTGTCGGGCATAAACCATGGATCCAATGCAAGTGTCAATGTCTTGTATTCGGGCACTATAGGGGCAGCGCTTGAAGGCACTATGCACGACATACCATCCATAGGTTTTTCGATTTGCGATCACAGCATGGATGTTGATATGTCTTTTTGCCTTCCTTTATTCGAAAAAGTTTTGGCTGGTGTGATAAAGCATGGTCTTCCTAAAGGAGTGTGCCTTAATGTCAATGCTCCTATTGGACCTGTAAATGGACTGAGAGTTTGCCGTCAGGCCTCTGGCCGTTGGGCAAACGATTTCACTAAAGACAATGCGCCTCGTCCGTGGAACTATTATTGGATGGTCGGTGACTTTTTCAATACAGAACAGGATGAAGAAGCCGATTCTGCATCTCTCGAAAAGGGATATGTCACCATTGTGCCTATTCAGATTGATATGACTGCCCATTTTGCTCTTGAATATTGCAAGAAGTTGTTATGACATTATGTTTTGGCGAAATGAAGCAATATCTTGACAAAGGATGGGTTGGTGCCTTGATTGGGTTGGCTTTTCCTGCCATTTTCGGTCTTCTGTTCCTTGATTCCATTCATGTTGGGCTTACATACGAGGAGATAATTTCTTTTCTCCATACTCCAAGTCTTATTGTCAAGTTTCTGAGTGTTATGTTGTTTCCTGACATGGGTGGTGTTTTTGTCTTGAATTCGCTTGAAATGTGGAAGGCTTGTCGTGGAATGTTTGGCGCTATTGGCATTTATACTATTATCGGCATTATAGTTTTCTGTATATGAAATATTTTTTCGTTGCTGGTGAAGCTTCCGGTGATCTGCACGCAAGCAGGTTGATGAAGGAGTTGCTGAAAATTGATGAACATGCTGAATTCATGTTCCTCGGTGGAGATAAGATGTCTCGCTATGCAGGTGTTCCTTTGATTCATTGCCGAGAAATGGCAATGATGGGATTTGTCAATGTGCTTCTCAATATCCGGAAGATTGCCAAGATTCGTCGTGTAGCTCAGCAGGCTGTGCTCCAGTTTGTACCTGATAGAGTGATTCTGGTGGATTATGCAAGTTTCAATCTTGATTTTGCAAAGTTCGTCAAGAATCGTTTGCCAGAGACGGAAGTGGATTTCTATATTGCTCCAAAATTATGGGCATCGCGCAGTTGGCGTATCTCGACGATTAGAAACTACGTCGATCGTATGTTCACGATTCTTCCTTTCGAGACTGCATATTTTGCCCGTAAGGGATTTATGGTTGATTATGTAGGCAATCCTACCGTTGATGCCATTGCTTCATATCGCAAGCGTGTTCTTGACCATGAAGCTTTTCGCAAGGCTCATGATCTTGACGACAGGAAAATCATTCTGTTGATGGCGGGTTCTCGACCTCATGAAGTGAGGGATTGTCTTCCATTGATGGTTCAGGTGACCCGTAGTTTTACGGATTATCAGTTTGTGTTGGCTGCTGCCCCTAACTTGCAACTCGACTTTTATAACCAGATTTTGAGTAAATGTGCAGGTGGCGAGTCTTTGAAGGTTCTTCAGAATTGTACATACGAAATTATGGAAATGGCATACGCTGGTATTATCAATTCTGGTACTGCCGCACTCGAAGCTGCCCTTTTCGAGGTGCCGCAGGTCGTAGTTTATAAAGTCTTTGCGGGAAGGTTGGCAATGGCTTTGAAGCCGCTATTCATAAAGACGAAATTTGTCTCGCTTGTTAACATAATTCCCCGTCGCGAGGTGGTTAAAGAATTGCTTGGCCATCATTTTACAGTGAAAAATACCGTTGCAGAATTAAATCGTCTTGTGAATGATGATACTTATAGGAATCAAATGATGGCAGATTACCAGCAAGTTAGAGCTCTATTGGGACCTTGTGGAGCACCTAAAAGATTGGCAGAAAAGATTTTTAGTTAAGATGTCATTATTTTCAATAATTTGTTGTACCTTTGCAGGCTGAAATGAAACGTCTTTTCTTGATATTATTTTTGTTGTTGTTCTTGGGAATGGCATATGCTGACGGACCACGTTACAGGTTCAAGTCTCGCCGTGCTCTGCAGAGCCTTTGGCGTAAGGAAATGAAGGAGAATCCCAAGGGCTACTATGGTAATGGAAGGTCAAGAAATCTTAATCAACGGGAGCAATTTGGCGAGGGACTTGATGAGAAAGCAGATAAATTTCAGTATGGTGTAGTTGTTTCTGATCCTTTTTCTGATGTGAAATTAGGCGATGGAAACGATGAGAATGATGACGAAGATAATGGCTTCTATGCCAGTAAAGTGGTTCGGGGAGGAAAAATAGTTGATGGTGGAAGTGGCGGTCTTCGCCCATACATACCACCTGGAGTGGATCCTAACCCACCCAATCCGTTTGTCACAGGTCAGACTGGATCTGGACAAGGTAAGGGTTTTGGAGAAACACCCAATACACCTGTCGGTGATGGCCTTCACATAATGATTATTCTATCTGCAGCACTGGTGGTAATAAAGAAGAGATTGTCTAAATGACAATCTCTTCTTTTATTCTATGACCAGCCTTGCCATAAGAGGATAATGGTCTGAGTAATCGACTTCTAGAATTGTCGCTTTTATGGCTCTGAGAGGCTTTGTGTACAAAATGTGGTCTATGGCAACATCCAGATGATTTTGGTTGTATGTGTGATACATTCCCAGCTCGCCTGCATCGGCATAAGCATCATGAAGTGATTCTCCAAGTCCGTTTTTGCTGTAGAGGATGTGTCGGTATGAATAGGATTGCGGGATGTCGTTGAAATCTCCCAAGACTATTACCGGATATTTGGTCTTTTCGATAAGTGCCGTTATCGAGTCGGCCTGATATGCCCTTACACGGGCAGATACAACCATTTTGTGATATATGGATTTCATGCGTGAAGTATCAGTGGGATTGCTGGTTATTTCACGTTCCGTTAATGAGAGACGGTTTGATTCCAGATGGTTGTTTATTATTCTTATGGTGTCTTTTCCTATTACGATGTCTGAAAAGACGGAGATGTTGTTTTTCGACTCGTACTCGAGTTTCTGTTTGTTCACTATTGGATATTTCGAGAATAGAACCAGGCCGCTCTCATTGCCGGCTACTTGGTTTTTGTACCACAAATGGCGGTAAGGGTAAATTGAGTCGAGCGAGGACAATATGTTGTTTACTACAGGTTTGTTGTAGTAGTAGTGACCGAATTCTTGTAAACATATAATGTCGGGCGACTTTTCGCAGAATAGTGCCAGAATAGGTTCAACGTTCTTGTATCCTTTGAATATCTCGATATTGTAAGTTAGTATGGTCAGTTCCTTCGCATCATCAGCTGGTTCATTCATTGAAGCGTGCATCACTATTGACCGTCTTGCGGCGGGAAATGACATGGCAAGCAATATGGACATCAATATCGAACTTCTGAAACATCTGAACAAAAGCAGCAATATCAGCATTATCGCATTGGCTATCACAACAAACGGAAAAGCCAATGTTAGTGGTGCCAGTATGTTTGGATGACCGAGTGGCACAATCAGCAAGACAATCAGTGCTGCGGCAAGTATTATCGCAATGATTTTTACTAATGTTCTCATCAGTTATACAACTTGCCTTTCTTCTTCCAGATAAACAGTAGTATGGCGGCAAACAGCAATCCACCGAGGTGCGCGAAATGAGCCACGCCATCAGCAACACCTGCCAGACCGAAAATTAATTCGAATATTGCATAAACTGCCACGAACACCCGTGATGGTATTGGAATGAACGGCAGGAAAATCAACATCATCCTTGTCTCTGGGAAGAGCCATCCGAAAGCGAGCAGCACTCCGAACAGCGAGCCGGAGGCACCGACCGTGACCAGTCTTGAGAACAGCAGCTCGCGAAGACGGATAAGATCCTCGGCCTTGCCCTGTGTGATGTCGCCCTGTATCAGTAGCGACTGGTATTCTTCCAACGATTCTCCGGAGTTGGCAGCTATGGCAGCATTGAAATCCCTGACCATTCCGTAAAGGTCAATCTCCCAAGTCAGCTCTTGGATTATTCCCGCTCCGACACCTACAAAAAGGTAAAAAAAGATGAATTTCTTTGCTCCCCAGAGCTCCTCGACAGTGCGTCCAAACATCCAAACACCGAACATATTGCAGAAAATATGGCCGAATCCATGCGTGTCGTGCATGAATATGTATGTCAGAAGCTGCAAGGGATTGAATGTGTCAGAACGCCAATAATGCAGTCCCAAATAGTGCACAACGTCTATTCCGAATTTGTCGGGAAGTACGATGGATGCAAGCCATACGAGCAATGACACTATTATGATATTGAGTGTTGCGGGCGGTGTTTTTCTCATTTTGTAATATACGTTGATTTCAATCGGCAAAGATAATCATTTTTCTTGAAATAATCGGGCTTTCAGAAGAATTTTATTCAACAATGAGATTTTTTTATGATTTTATTTGTACAGTTCGGAAAAAAGTTGTACCTTTGCCACGGAAAAGACAATCAATTTATTAATAACTCATAATCCTCTTTGAATATGAACAAGAAAGAGATGGTTGAAGCCATGGCTGCTAAGTCTGGTATGACCAAGACGGATTCAAAAAAGGCCTTGGACGCAATGTTGGAGGTTATCGGTGAGACACTAAGAAATGGTGAGAATGTTGCACTGGTTGGGTTTGGAAACTTCGCAGTGGTAGAGAGACCTGAGCGCAAAGGCGTAAATCCTGCAACAAAGCAGGCTATTACAATTCCAGCAAAAAAGGCTGTCAAGTTTAAGGCTGGAGCTGGTTTGCTCTGAATGCTTGGATAAGCATTTGAACCGAAGATCTATTGAGCAAAGAGTCAGACTCTTTGCTCAATTTCTTTTTTTCTGTGATAAAAAAGCCCCTTTTTTGCTTCTTATGTCAGAAAAAAGTCGTACCTTTGCAAATTGTTTGTATAAAAGTATTTTTTATGGAGGAAGTTAAAGGTTTGCTCCTTACGCAGGGGCAGTTTGACATTCTTTTAGTGTGTATGGCTATCATAGCGTTGATAGTGTTCATAGCACTCTATTTCGTGGATGCTGGTTATGGCAAGATGCGTTCAAGTAGTTGGGGACCAGCGATTAACAATAAGATAGCATGGGTATTGATGGAATGCCCTGTCTTTTTTGTGGTGCTCTATTTCTGGCTTGTCAGTGGAGAGCGTCAGATGGTAGTTCCTTATCTGATTTTCTTCCTGCTTTTCGAGATGCACTATTTTCAGCGTTCGTTCATTTTTCCTTGTTTGCTGCATGGAAAAAGCAAGATGCCGATAGCAATCATGTTTATGGGCATCGTCTTCAATGTCATCAATGGCTATATGCAGGGAGAGTGGATATTCTTTCTCTCGCCTGAACATTATTATGACAACTGGCTTGTGAACTGGAAGTTCTGGCTCGGCTTGATAATCTTTGTCATTGGTTTCAGCATTAATCTTCATAGTGATTATATCATCCGTCATCTCCGTGCTCCTGGCGACACAAACCACTACCTTCCAAAAGAGGGCATGTACAAGTATGTCACTTCGGCAAACTACTTCGGTGAAATAACTGAGTGGATTGGCTTTGCCATCATGACATGGAGCGTTGCCGGTGCCATGTTTGCTATATGGACTATGGCGAATCTTGTCCCACGTGCCAACTCTATATATAACAAGTATAAGGCAGAGTTTGCCGACGAGTTTGACCAAGATAAACTCAAACGTGTATTTCCTAAATTGTATTGATAATGGAATCGAAACTTTTCACACCTTTCAAATTAGGACCTATTGAACTCCGTAACAGGACAATCCGTTCTGCTGCCTTCGAGAATATGGCGTATAACAATTCGCCATCGGATGATTTGTTCAACTATCATACTGCTGTTGCCAAAGGCGGTGTTGGGATGACAACTATAGCATATTGTGCCGTCAACAAGAGCGGTGTCTCTTTCGCTGCCCAGCTTTACATGCGTCCTGAGATTATCCCAGACCTCAAGAAACTTACCGACAGCATTCATTCTCATGGTGCTAAGGCATCCATCCAACTCGGCCATTGTGGCAACATGACCCATTTCTATACATGTGGTTGCTGTCCAGTAGGTGCTTCCTCGGGATTCAATCTATATTCACCAACTTTTGTGCGCGGACTCAAGGTTCCTGAAATCAAGGCTCTTGTAAAGGATTTTGGCAAGGCTGTTGACATGTGTCGTGAGGCTGGTTTCGATTGTGTCGAGATTCACGCAGGTCATGGATATCTGATTTCCCAGTTCATATCTCCTTATACCAATCACCGTCGCGACGAGTACGGAGGCTCTCTCGGCAACCGTATGCGTTTCATGCGCGAGGTACTTACCGAGGTCATGGAACACGCAAAGGACGACATGGCAGTTGTGGTTAAGACCAACATGTTCGATGGCTTTGCCTCTGGTATGCAGATAGACGACTGCATCACTGTTGCTAAGGAGATAGAGAAATGCGGTGTTCACGGAATAGTTTTGTCAGCAGGTTTCGTCAGCAAGGCTCCTATGCATGTCATGCGTGGTGCCATGCCTCTCAAGACTCTTGCATATTATATGGATCCTCTTCGTTTCTGGTGGCTTAAGCTTGGCCTCAAGATTGCCGGCCGCTGGATGATACCTACTGTGCCTTTCAAGGAGGCTTACTTCCTTGACGATGCAAAGAAATTCCGCAAAGAGATAAACATTCCGCTCATTTATGTAGGTGGACTTGTTCGTCGCTCGAAGATTGACGAGGTGCTTGATTCTGGCTTTGAACTCGTACAGATGGCTCGTGCCCTTGTCCACGACACCGACTTTGTCAATAAGATGAAGGAGACTGATGGCGAATATTGCAATGGTTGCAAGCACTCCAACTATTGCATAGGCCGTATGTACACCCTTGAGATGCGTTGTCACCATTGTGTTGACAATATGCCAGAGAAATTACAGAAAGAGATTGACGCAGCAGAAAAAGAATAAACGAGTAATATGTACGCATTAGTAACTGGCGCAAGTTCTGGTATCGGAAAATGCTATGCCCGCGACCTTGCGCAACGAAAATACGATTTATATATTGTCTCTAATCAGGAAAAAGAATTGGCAGAGACTGCCGAGGAGATAAAGAAAGAGTTTGGTGTAGATGTTCGCTACGAATATAAAGACCTTACAAATCCCGATGCTCCGGAACAGATGCTTCAGTATGTCAAAGACAATAACCTCGACCTTGAGGTTCTTGTAAACAATGCTGGCATATTCTTTTTCAATCCTCTGATTAAGACCGACTGGCGCAGGGTTAACCTGATGCTCAATCTCCATATTATTGCGGTCACTCACCTGACTCAGCTCTTCGGAGCATATTTTGCGGAACGTCAACACGGATACATCCTGAACATGAGTTCAATGTCTGCTTGGATGACAATGCCTGGCATAAATGTCTATAATTCTACTAAGTCCTACATCCTAAACTTCTCGCGCTCGATGTGGTATGAGTTGAAACCTTACGGAGTCATTGTTACGGCAATCACTCCCGGTGCTGTTGATACAGGTCTCTATGGCCTTGCGGACAACCTTCGCCGCCTTGCAGTGGCACTCCATGTCAGCATGACCCCACAACGCCTTGCCCATAAAGCCCTTAACGCAATGTTCCGTGGCAAGAAATGGTGTATGCCTGGACTTGTTAACCGTCCGTTTGTATTTATCATCAAGCATTTGCCAGACTGGTTTGTCTTTGCAGCAATGAAAAGGCTTGACCAATTTCAAAAGTAAATTTAGTAATTATGAAGAAAATATTATTTATTGCTGCCGCCCTGCTTGCATTGGTGGCATGTAAGAAAGAGGAAACCCCAAAACAGGAGGATGAAACTATGTCTTCAATAAAGCAAGAGACTATCCAGCGTGCCATCGACACCCTCATCGCCATGCCTGTCACAACCGACGAGGCCATGATCACCCGTGGCGTGAATTCGGCAGCATCTCTTTGGACTGAGGCAGACGGAACCCAAGACGAGTTCGTTGCCTTCTGCCGTCAGTATTATGTGGCTGACTCTGCCGAGCGTTTTGCGCTCTTCAACCGTCTGGATCGCCAGATAGAGAGTCTCCGTGGTCATGGCGACATGGTATATGTTGATTTCATGTTCCCTCTGCACGTCCGTGGCCAGCAGATCACCATAGTTGACGATATGTTTGCCGCATACGACCCTCTGGCTCACTTCACAGACGATATGTTTGAGTCGAAGATTGCTTTCGTCACCCTGCTCAACTTCCCAGTATATACTCTTGAAGAGAAGAATGCGATGGGCGGTAAGTGGAGCCGTGAGCAATGGGCTTACGCTCGTATCGCCGACTGGTTTATCGACCGTGTACCTGCCTCTCTCACAATGGCTTTCGCCAAAGCAAACTCTGAAGCTGGCACGTATGTCGAGACTTACGATATCAAAATGGGTAAGGTTCGCAACGAAAAGGGCGAGCAATTGTTTCCTGATGGCATGTCGCTCATTTCCCATTGGAACTTGCGTGACGAACTCAAGGCTGAATATGCCGACACATCTGCTGTGGCTCGCGAGAAACAGGAGATTATCTACAAGATAATGGAGCGTATCATCGACCAGTCAATCCCACAGTGCGTCATCAACAGCGAGGAGTATATGTGGTACCCTTATTCAAATAAGGTTACTGATCTCAAAGGCAATGAGATAAAGGCTGAACGCGAGATGGATATGCGCTACCAGCACCTTCTCAACCAGTTCTATGCTTGTCGTGCTCTCGACAAATACAATCCTACATATCCAACTGCCATCAAACGTGCTTTCAATCGTGATATGGAGGTTTCGGACGAAGAGATTGAGGCTATGTTTACTGCATATCTCTCTTCGGAGCAGGCTGGTCAGGTTGTAGCCCTTGTGAAACAGCGTCTTGGTCGCGACCTCCGTCCATTTGACATCTGGTACGATGGCTTCAAGGCTCGCAGTTCTATCAATGTTGAGGAACTAAACGTGAAATGCCGCACCAAATATCCAACACCTAACTCCTTCCGTGACGACATGGCAAATATCCTTGTCAAGCTTGGATTCCCTAAGGATAAGGCAGATTTCATCCAGTCGATGGTAGAGGTTGATGCTTCACGTTCTGCAGGTCACGCATGGACATCGCAGGCAAAGTTCGAGAAATCTCGTCTCCGCACCCGTATTGCTGATAACGGCTTCGACTATCTCGGCTACAACATAGCATGTCATGAGTTCGGCCATAACGTAGAGCAGACAATCTCCATTCAGGATGTTGATTATTACTCAATGGCACGTGTTCCAAGCACAGCCTTTACCGAGGCACTTGCATTTGTGTTCCAGAAACGTGATCTCCAGTTGCTTGGCATCAATTCTACAGACGAGAAGATGGCTGCACTCAACACTATTGATATCTTCTGGAATGGTTATGAGATGATGGGTGTCTCGCTTCTCGACCTCTATACATGGCGCTGGATGTACGAAAATCCAGATTGCACTCCTGAGCAGCTTCGCGAGCAGGTTATCAAGACAGCCAAAGAGCTGTGGAACAAATATTATGCTCCTCATTTTGGTGTGAAGGATTCACCAGTATTGGCTATCTATTCCCACATGGTCTCTTATCCGCTCTACCTCTCGAATTATGCGTATGGCAATATCGTTGAGGCACAGCTTGAGGAATGGTTCGAGGGCAAAAACGTTGGCGAAGAGATTCTGCGTATCTATCGTGGCGGCAAGCTCACTCCAGACCATTGGATGCAGAATGCACGTGGCGAGAATGTCTCTCCAGATGCCCTCCTGAAGAAGACAGCCGAGGCTGTGGCAGTCATCAGCCAAACGAAATAAGTTTTGTAGAAAATGTTGATATCCCTATTATTATCCGCAGGTTCTTCCGTCATTGTAACAATTGGCGTAGTGATTTGGCTGGTTTCAGTCATTCTGAAAACAAAGAAGAACGCAAAGACTTTTACTCGTGTGCAACCCCAAAACGTTGACATGAGCCAGGATGCGGAAGAAGCCTTTGTTGCTACTGAAGTTCAGCAACAGTCGTTCATAAAGGCAAAAAAACAAAAACACAAGCGTGACAATAGTATGAGTACTCCCTCAGAAGAAGGAGTACGGTCAACTTGCGGAAATGATAATGCTAACCCGATAATAGCATCGGAAATTGATATGCCATCGTCCGAATACTCGCTCGAGAATCCAGACGATGCCAAGCGGGCAATAATCTATTCGGAGATTTTCAAACCAAAATTCTGATCTTATTTTTCCTACATGAATAAAGAGCGAGAGGCATAATAACCTCTCGCTCTCTTTATTGTTTAGTGAATGATTATCTCGTTGGGAAAACTATTGTTGTTTAGCCATGTCGTTGCTCGATAGAGCAAGTCGAAGACTCTGGTGTTGTTGACCGTCCTTGCAAGCGAGGTCTTTGGATTCTTGTGCGTTATCCACGATAGAGCGGTTCTTGACGAAGTGACAACTGGCCGTGCGTCGTTGGTCTGTTTCAACAGTGCCAGTGCGTGAACTATTCCGAGGAAATCACCGACATTCTGGTTGGCATCCTGAAACATCGGCGAGCGGAAGAGTGTGTTCTTCTGGTCGTTGTCAATGCCTTCGTAATACATTGTCCCTTCAGCATCAACATGGGCAGAAACAATGAGTGCCCTTTGCGGTAACTCAATCTTTGCTTCTGCCTGTTTCCTCTCCACTATGTCGCGCCAGTAGCTTTTCTTGAATGCTTCGTTGGCCTCTTCAAGAGTGGGGTAGCCACGATATTGTGCCCCTGCATAGCCGTCAATCTGTACCTTGCATTCTTCCCACGACCTGAAGACCCCTGTCATCCTGCCGCGCCAGACAACATAGAATTTGTTCTTACTCGCCACGGAATATGTTTGTTGCGTTGGCCTGAGCCTTTGGTGTCACTACTAGGTCGTTGATGCATACATGGTCTGGCAATGTGACAGCGAAACGAATCAGGTTTGCAATGTCTTCACCGACCAATGGTTTGTACCCTTTGTATGTTGCATCGGCCTTTTCCTTGTTGTCTTTGAAGCGCACCATCGAGAATTCTGTCTCTACTGCACCAGGGCAGATGTTAGTCACCTTGATTCCGTATGGCAGCATGTCGATGCGCATACCCTTCGAGATGGCATCTACGGCATGTTTGGTTGCACAATAGACGTTGCCTTTTGGATAGACCTCTTTGCCGGCTGTTGAGCATAAATTCACGATGTGTCCCTTCTTGCGCTCGCACATCAGAGGGGCAACGGCATGTGATACATAGAGAAGTCCCTTCACGTTGGTGTCAATCATGCGTTCCCAGTCTTCAATCAGACCTTCCTGGATTGGGTCGAGCCCTACGGCCAGACCGGCATTGTTGACAAGTACATCGATGTTGCGCCATTCGCCTTTAAGTGACGCTATCGCTTCTTCCACTTGCTCTTTCTGGCGTACGTCAAAGTTCAGTGCTATAACCTCAATGTGGCGGCTCATCTCTATGAATTGCTTCATTTCCTGCAGACGGTCGTTGCGTCTTCCGGTGATAATCAGACTGTAACCTTCATCGGCCAATGCCATTGCCGTGGCGCGTCCAATACCTGATGTTGCGCCAGTTATGAGTGCTATTTTCTTCATATAATATATGTGTTTTTCGGACTGCAAAGGTACAAAAAAAATGTCAATTGGCATAGGTAAAATCTCATTAATTTTTGCTGTCAAAATTATTGTTTTTATCTTTGGCTGTTTCGTGAAAAATCCGTACCTTTGCAATGGAAATATATCCACAAAATTAATAACATAAACATATCATTATGAAATGGATTTGCAAGGTGTGCGGTTATGTACACGAAGGACCAGAGGCACCAGAACGTTGCCCACAGTGTAAACAGCCAAAGGAGAAGTTCGAGAAACTGGAGGAAGGCGAACTCAATTTCGTTACTGAGCATGTCATTGGTGTTGCCAAGGAGGGAACAACTGAGGAGATGATCAAGGATCTCAACGCTCATTTCATGGGCGAGGCTACTGAGGTTGGTATGTATCTTGCAATGAGCCGTCAGGCTGACCGCGAGGGTTATCCTGAAATTGCTGAGGCGTTCAAGCGTTACGCTTTCGAAGAAGCTGAACATTGCGCTAAGTTCGCTGAGTTGCTTGGTGACGTTGTCTGGGATACCAAGACTAACCTCGAGAAGCGTATGAATGCAGAGGCTGGCGCCTGTGCAGACAAGATGCGCATCGCTAAGAACGCGAAAGAAGCTAATCTCGACGCTATCCACGACACAGTTCATGAGATGGCTAAGGACGAAGCTCGCCATGGTAAGGGCTTTGAAGGCCTGTATAAGAGGTACTTCGGTAAATAAAAATTTTTTCATAAAAAAGCTTTGCCATGTCCGAGAAAAGTTGTACCTTTGCACCGCTTTTCCAGATAATGGCAAAGCATTGGTCTCATAGCTCAGTTGGTTAGTAGCACCTGACTCATAATCAGGGGGTCCTAGGTTCAAGCCCTAGTGGGACCACTTCTTGGAAACTCCAGAGATTTGTTTATCAAATTTCTGGAGTTTCCTTTTTTATGGTTTTGCACCACATTTGCACCACAGAATTCACTTGCATTGCTAAACCTTCATTTGCCTATATTCCGCCACGAACGGCCTTTTTATCCCTTTCGTGGCGGGATATAACCCCTAAAATCCGCCACGAACGGCTTTTTTACCCCTTTCGTGGCGGATTATAGCCAAAATATTTGGTGGATTGAAATAATTGTTGTACCTTTGCAGCGGAATTATAAATGGACAGTTTATGGCTAACGTAATTGGCAGAAGGCGTGAAGTTGAGGAACTTACGAGACGTTATAACGGTTCGGAGGCTGAATTTATTGCAGTCTATGGCCGCCGAAGGGTGGGAAAAACGTATCTCATCAAGGAGATGTATGGTGATGAATTTGCTTTTCACCATACAGGACTCTCGCCAGCGGACAATGCCACAGCGGAATCTGCCACCACTGACCAATTGAAGAGTTTCTATTTTTCATTGGTCAAGTATGGACTTGAGGGAGAATCACAACCTAAGGACTGGCTTGAGGCATTTTTCTTGCTTGAGAAACTGCTTGAACGTAAAGCGGATGGCAAGCGTCAGGTGGTTTTCATAGACGAGATGCCATGGATGGACACTCCCCGTTCAGGATTCATCAAAGGGCTTGAGAATTTCTGGAATGGTTGGGCTAACTATCACAAATCGGTATTCCTGATTGTCTGTGGAAGTGCCACTTCGTGGATTACCAATAAATTAGTGCATGCCAAAGGTGGACTTTATGGCCGTCTGACTGATAAGATAAAACTTGCCCCTTTCTCGCTGTCTGAATGTGCCGAGTTCTACCGAAGCCGTGGAATACCGATGAAGTCGTACGATGTGGTGGAGTCGTACATGGCTTTGGGTGGAATACCTTATTATATGGATTACTTCTTGCCATCGATGAGTGTCGCCCAAAATATCGATAATCTTTTCTTTGTCAAGAATGCAAAGTTGGAGAATGAATTCAACCAGTTGTTCGCCTCAATATTCTCCAATCCTGACGACATGAAGAACATTGTCTCTTTCCTTGCAACACGTCATGCAGGTTTCACGCGCGAGCAGATAGCCAAAGGCACAGGCCTGCCGTACGGAGGAATGCTCTCGTCCTATCTCAAAGCACTCGAAGAGTCTGATTTCATCACACATTACGTGCCATACGGTTATTCTTTGCGACAGAATCATTACAAGTTGACGGATTCCTTCTGTTGGTTCTGGCTTCATTTTAAGGAAGCGAAAAATATTGAGCCAGGCAACTACTGGTTGGAAAACCAGAATCTTCCTGCGGTGGTGAGTTGGCGAGGAATTGCTTTCGAAGAGGTATGTTTCACCCATATAGAAAAGATTAAGCAAGCTCTTGGAATAGCTGGTGTGGCTGCCAAGGTTTCTTCTTACATTGCTGTCGGTGGCAATAACAAGGATGGTATGCAGATCGACTTGATTATCGACCGTTCTGACCATATAATCAACGTCTGCGAGATGAAGTTTTTACGTGGCGATTTCTCAGTTGACAAGGCATATTCCCGTATTGTCAATTCCCGTATCGAAGAGATATCTTCGCATACACGCAAAAATGTACATTCAACGCTTGTTACGACATACGGCTTGACACATAATGAATATTATTCTGATTTTCAGAAGATAATTACACTCGATGATATAATATAATATAAAACATGACAGATATGAAAAAGATTGTTTTTGCATTGATGCTCTTGGTTGCCTCGCAGGCTATCTATGCCAAGAGTCTTGTTGCCTACTTTTCTGCCACTGGCACGACAAAGGCAGCTGCCGAAAAGCTTGCCGCCGAGCATGGCAGTGAGCTATGGCGTATTCTTGAATTTGAGCCTTATACCGAGGCTGACCTCGACTGGCGTAATCCTGAGTGCCGCACCCGTAAGGAGGCTGCCGACACTTTCGAGCGTCCAATGATTAAGGTCTGTACATGGATTGAGCCTTACGACACAATCTATCTCGGTTTTCCAATCTGGTATGGCACATGTCCCCGCATCATCCAGTCGTGGATAGAGAACAACATCCTTGACGGCAAGGTGCTCATTCCTTTCGCAACATCCGGTGGCGACACTATTGAAAAGGCTGTGGCTTTTCTGAGAAAGAGATATAGCAGCTACAATTGGCAGGATGGATTTATGCTATAGAGTTATATTGAATATCTAGAGTAACTAGAATATCTAGAAGATTTATAATAAAACAAGGGGCTCTAGATTGAGAACCCCTTGTTTATTTATCCACCGAAGTTGTCATACATTATTGATTCTGGGTCAACGCCAAGGCCGTCAAGCATATTGACGACTGCCTTCGACATTGGGCCAGGGCCGCACATGTAGTATTCGATATCCTCTGGAGCCTCATGATCCTTGAGGTATGTCTCATACATTACATTGTGAACGAAGCCTGCTGTATATTTAACTCCTGCTTCGTCAGCCTTAGGGTCTGGACGGTCCAGAGCAAGGTGGAAGTGGAAGTTAGGGAACTCTTTCTCTATGCCGAGGAAGTCCTCAAGATAGAATACCTCGTTGAGGGCACGTGCGCCATAGAAGTAATGGAGTTCGCGGTCTATAGTATGCAGAGTCTTGGTCATGTGCATGATCTGTGCACGCAGAGGAGCCATACCTGCACCACCACCGACCCATATCATCTCGTTCTTGGTGTCGAAGTGTGGATGGAAGTCACCGTAAGGACCACTCATGATTACCTTGTCGCCTGGTTTGAGCGAGAAGATATATGATGAAGCGATACCAGGGTTTACATCCATGAAGCCGCTTCTGTCTGGCTTGAACGGAGGGGTAGCGATACGTACTGTCAGCATGAATACGTTACCCTCGGCAGGATAGTTGGCCATAGAGTAAGCACGGATGGTCTCCTCGGTGTTGACGCAACGGAGGTCGAACATCTTGAACTTCTCCCATGCACCTTCATATTCAGGAGTGATGAGCTCACGGTCGTAGTCGGCATACTTGATGTCGAATTTAGGAATCTTGATCTGTGCGTAAGAGCCTGGCAGGAAGTCCATGTGAGCACCCTCAGGCAACTGCACCTTGAACTCCTTGATGAATGTAGCCACGTTCTTGTTGGAGATGACTGTACACTCGTACTCTTTTACACCGAGAACTGACTCAGGAACCTTCAGCTGGAGGTCGTTCTTGACCTTCACCTGACAGCCGAGACGCCAGTTGTCCTTCATCTGCTTGCGTGTGAAATGAACGGTCTCTGTAGGAAGAATCTGACCGCCACCTTCAGGCACCTGGCATTTGCACTGGCCGCAAGAACCCTTGCCGCCACATGCTGATGGCAGGAATACGCCAGCGTTTGCCATTGTGCTCAGCAGCGAGCCTCCGGCAGGAACTTCCATCTCCTTCTCGCCGTTCAGGGTAATCTTGACGTTACCTGAAGCAACGAGGTATTTTTTGGCAATCAACAGTATGATTACCAACAATATTATGACTGTCAGAAAGACAATCAAGCTTGTAATTATTGCAGTACTGTTCATAACCAAAATCACATTTTAAGACCTGAGAAACAAAGGAATGCCATAGCCATCAAACCTACGGTGATGAAAGTGATGCCCAGACCACGGAGTGGCTTTGGAACATCATTGTACTCCATCTTCTCGCGGATAGCGGCAAGGCCGACGATAGAGAGCATCCAGCCGATACCGGAACCGAGAGCGTAAGCGATAACGTCACCTACATTGTTGAGCGACTTAGGGTCAGTCATCTCAAGACCGACACGCTGCTGCATGAACAATGCTGCACCCATGATGGCGCAGTTTACGGCGATAAGTGGCAAGAAAATACCAAGCGAAGCATAGAGAGATGGCGAGAACTTCTCGACGAACATCTCAACTATTTGTACGATAGCGGCAATAACGGCAATGAAGAGGATGAAACTGAGGTAGCTCAGGTCGAGGCTCTTCAGGAGGTCGTTAAGAAAATAGTTTACAGGAAGGGTGATAAGCAACACGAAAGTTACCGCAATACCCAACATGAACGAAGTTTTAACGTTCTTTGAGACAGCAAGATATGAGCACATACCAAGGAAGTATGCGAATATCATGTTATCGACGAAAATCGAACGGAAGAAAAGTGATAATGCGTGTTCCATAGTGCTTAATCAATATCTTTGTTAATAGAACGATGTACCCAGATAACGCATGCAACGAGGATGAGAGCCATCGAAGGCATCATCATCATACCGTTGTTGGAATAGCATCCGCCATTGTCGATATACCATGCATCAGGGATTATTCTGAAGCCGAGCAATGAGCCGGAACCGAGCAACTCACGGAAGAGAGCCACGATAATCAGGATGGCAGCGTAACCGCAACCGTTTCCCAGACCATCGAGGAACGACTCCCAAGGCTTGTTCTGCATAGCGAAAGCCTCAAGACGACCCATGAGGATACAGTTTGTGATGATAAGACCAATATATACTGAGAGTTGTACGCTAACGTCATATACGAAAGCCTTCAGCACCTCAGACACTACGGTAACGAGGGCAGCAACCACAACCAACTGCACGATGATACGTACTGATGTTGGGATAGTGTTGCGAATAAGAGAGATAACCACATTCGAGAGAGCCACGATTATGGTTACGGAAAGGCCCATGATAAGGGCAGGTTTCAGCTCAGCGGTAACAGCCAGAGCCGAGCATATACCGAGAACCTGAACGGCAACAGGGTTGTTACGGTTCAAAGGTCCAAGGAAAGCATTTTCTTGTTTTTCAGCAGCCATTATTCGTTTCCTCCTTCATTAAGTTCAACAACTTCTTCTATAACTTCTTCCTCTGCAACCGAATCAGCAACCTCCTCTATAGCAGGTGCAGTAGCTTCAAGCCAAGCAGAATAGTTAGCCAGACAAGATGCAAACATAGTCTCGACACCTTTCGAAGTGATGGTGCCGCCAGAGATTGCGTCAACCTGATCCTGACCTTCAGCGGTAGTACCTTTCTTCATTACGGCTATTGAAGCCAGTGCACCGTCACGCATAATCTGCTTGCCGGCAAACTGCTGGCGGAATCTTGGGGTTACGATGTTGGCACCGAGACCTGGAGTCTCGCTGTCGTGACCGAAATAAACGCCATAGACGGTGTTGCGGTCATCGTTCAGCGCAAGGTAGGCACGGATGCCGCCCCAGAGACCTGCACCAGTCAGAGGAATGATGTATTTGGTCTCGTTGTTGACGGTAGCGATGTAGATAGGGAACTGGCCCTCTTCAGCCTTGACGTCGAAATCCTCGACTGGCTGGAACTCTTTCACGATATTGCCCTCAGCGTCAATGAACTGATATCCAGTGATTGTTGCGGCATAGACCTCAGCAGCCTGAGCGTCTTCGTAGCATTTCACCTCCTGGTCGTTCTCGAAAGTTGAAAGCGACATCAGGATTTGTTTCTTGGTGTCAAGGCGGATATTGTCCTCCTGACGTGTGTGGAGCACACCCGAAGTGATTGAGAGGAGCAAAGAGACAATCACGACAATCACAACCATATAGATTATGATGTAAGTTGGTTTGTTGGTATTCATACTCATTTCCTCCCGTTATTTAATGTTGGCACGTTTCATGCGACGCTTGATGTTTGAGTTGACAACACACCAGTCGATGAGACAGCCAAAGATGTTCATAAGCAAAATAGCAAGCATCATACCCTCAGCGTAACCAGGGTTGAACGCACGGATGATAATGGCCATGAAACCAATCAGGAAGCCATAAATCCATTTGCCCTTCTCAGTACGAGGCGAAGTCACAGGGTCTGTTGCCATGAAGACAGCACCGAATGCAAAACCACCGAGAACGAGGTGCATGTACCAAGGCAACTGGGCAGCTGCATTGTCGGCAGGTCCCCAAGTGTTCAATGCCAGGGCAGTGAGGGCACCACCAACGAATACAGAGAGCATTGTCTTCCAGGATGCAACGCCAGTGCAGAGCAGTATTGCAGCACCTATCAGAATGCAGAGGGTCGAAGTCTCGCCCACTGAACCGGGAATCCAGCCCATGAATGCGTCGCAGAAGCATACGTCTGGCTGAGAGCCTGTTGCAACCTGTCCGAGAGGAGTTGCGCCAGAGAAACCGTCGATAGCCTTGCCAGCCTGCCAGCCGAAGGCACCGTCTGTGCGGACCCATACCTTGTCGCCCGACATTTTCGAGGGGTAAGAGAAGAAGAGGAATGCACGTGTGATAAGGGCTACGTTGAAGATGTTGTAGCCTGTACCGCCGAACACCTCTTTTGCAAAGACTACTGCAAAGGCGGTAGCGATGGCAATCATCCAGAGAGGAGTGTCGATAGGCACAATCAGAGGAATGATGAAACCGGTTACCAGGAAACCCTCCTGAATCTCTTCTTTCTTCCATTGAGCCACGGTGAACTCAATGCCGAGACCTACGATGTAGGAGACGAGCAGGATAGGCAGTACGGCAAGGAAGCCAAACCAGAACTGCATCCAGAAGCCAGCCTCTACTCCGATGGCCTGGAAGTGCTGAAAGCCAGTGTTCCACATACCGAAGAGCATACAAGGAACAAGAGCAATCACCACCATAATCATTGTACGCTTCGAGTCGTTCACGTCATGGATGTGCACACCTGACTTTGATGTGTCATTCGGAATGAGCATAAACGATTTGAAGCCATCATACAACGAATGTAGTGCCGACAATTTGCCGCCTTCCGAAAAGGTAGGCTCCATCTTGTCGAACATTTTTGTAATGAAGTTCATAATGTTTATTGTGTTGTTGTTTATTTTTATAATGTGTTACTCTAACTCCTTGCGCATGTAGTCCAATGCCTCGCGGACGAGTTTCTGAGTCTCGATTTTAGAGGTGCAGACAAACTCGCAGAGTGCAAAGTCCTCAGGAGCCACCTCGTAAGCACCGAGTGCCTCCATCTTGTCGATGTTCTTGGCAATCATTGCCTTGCAGAGCTGCTCAGGGTAGATATCCATAGGAAATACCTTGTCGTATTCGCCACTCATGATGAATGCGCGCTTCGAGCCGAGCATACGGGCATCGAACTTGTAGGTCTTCTTAGGGCAGAAGAACGAGAAGAACTGCGAGCAGTAAAGGCGTGATGCCGAGAACTTGTTGAAACGAGGCATCATCCAGCCGAACAGTTCATCCTCGTGGTCACCTTCGGCTATCACGTTGATGCAGTTTACGAAAGGTGAGAGGAAATCATCGTTGCATGATTTTGTTCCGGTCAGTACGTTACCGTTGATGATACGAAGGTTTTCGTCGGCATTGAGGTTGCCGTTCACCAACGAACCAATCTGGGTGCCCACGATAGTGCGGACATACATAGGCTCTTTTACTTTTGGACCTGCGATGGCTATGTTCTCGAACCAGTCCATCTTGCCTGTTGTGGCATAGCGGCCAATCATTGCAACGACTGGCAAAGCGATTGTCCAAACGCTTTCGCCCTTGTTCACAGGGTTTAGGTGGTTGATGTGCACGCCAACGTTTCCTGCTGGGTGAGGACCGGCAAACTCGTTGATTTCCACGTTGCTCATGTTGCGGAGAGCAGCACTTGTGTCGGGAGCTACCGAGTAATAGGTCTTGGCAATCATAGCCAGGACGTTCAGGCCAGCCTGAATGTTGGCAGCCTCGTCGCGCAATGCGAAACTGTAGTCAGCACCGAGAGGTGCAGAACAGAAAGCAGAGACGAAGATAGCCTTAGGCATTACTGCAGGATTAGCCACGACATCGTAAGGACGCTGGCGCATCATGGCAGCAAAGCCTGTTGCCGAGAGCACTTCAACGACATTTTCTGGGGTCGTTGCGTTGTCAAACCGAGGCATTTCAGCCATCTGGTCAGCCGAGTCGTTACGCTCGATTACGATGCTCATCAGCTTACGGCGCTCACCGCGGTTGACAGCCTTAACCGTACCGCAAACAGGAGAAACCACCTTCAGTTCAGGGTGGTTTTTGTCAAACAGGACAGGAGTACCGATTTGCACGGCATCGCCCTCTCTGACAGCCAGTTTTGGAGCCAGTCCGACATAAAAGTCAGGCACAATAGCGACCTCTTTCGATAGGATGGTCTGACCCATCTTCTCCTCGGCCTTGCCCCCGATTTTAATATCAAGACCACGCTTGATTTTAATAGAGTTCATATATAATTAATTTGTATAATTTGTCAATTCACACTATTATGCATATTCGGCTGCAAAGGTACGCATTTTTAATTTAACAGCAAAACGAAATGGCAATATTTTTTTCCAAATAAAATAGCTGAAACTTATTATCAATATAAAATTTATTTGTAACTTTGCAGCGCAAAAAATAGAATTGCATATTAATCTAATTTACAGAAAGGCTTTGGAATTTATGACACTTGAAGAACAGATACGCAAAAACGCATTGCTGACTGAAGATACCGAAGTAGAGTATAAGTCTGCAAAAGGTGGTTTCCCAGAATCGTTTTGGGAGACTTTCTCAGCCTTTGCCAATACCAATGGCGGAGTGATTGTGTTAGGTGTAAAAGAAAAGGATCATAAGTTCACGCCTGACGGTCTTACAAAAGAACAAGTTGAAAACTACAAAAAACTATTTTGGGATAATGCGCATAACAAATCGTGCGTAAACATTCCGCTGTTGGTGGAACGCGATGTGGAGGATTTTGTAACCGAGGGAGGACTATATGTACTGTTGTTTCATATACCCCGTGCTCGGTATGATCTTCGCCCGATTCACCTTACACTGACACCATTTGGTCACACGTACAGGCGATTTCATGAGGGTGATTACCTATGCTCAGATGATGAGGTCAGGCAGATGTATTCAGATGCCAACAACATAAAACACTCTGCCGACTCACGTATTCTTCGTGGTTATAGTATAGATGACATTGATTTACCGACATTGCACCAGTATCGTCGTTCGTACAACATCAGGCATGAAAATCATCCATGGACTGAAGTGGATGACATGAAATTCCTTGAAAACATCGGAGCATATAGAAAAGATCGCGTGAACTCGGTAGAGGGCTTTACGGTTGCAGGCATTTTGATGTTTGGAAAGAACAACAGCATAACAGACCCCGAGTGTGCCCAAGAGTTTTTTCCGGATTATCGGGAACGGTTAAGCGATGACCCAAAAATACGTTGGACCAATCGCGTTTATCCTGACGGCACATGGGAGGCTAACATATATCAGTTTTTCACACGTGTTCTTCCAATGCTGCAGCATGCGTTACCTGTTCCGTTTAGATTAGACGAGAACCAGAGACGCATAGATACCACATTGGCACACGATTCGCTTCGCGAAGCACTTGCCAATTGTTTGATTCATTGTGCCTATACGACAAAAGGAAATATTACGATTGATAGATACTTTGACCGTATTGTGATTTCCAATCCAGGCACAATGCTTGTCAGTCACGAGGAATATAGTGAGGGAGGACATAGCGTTTGCCGAAATCCTGTGCTTCAGAGGATGTTTGTCTTTCTTGGTATTGGCGAAAAAGGCGGTAGCGGAGCTGATGTAATTGCAACGGGTTGGAAGAGAAACGGTTGGTTGATTCCGACATTGCACGAAAGATTAAATCCCAACAGAGTAGAGATTATAATGTTTCTATCTGGTGAGGACGCTAATGCTGCAATTGAAATTGTCGATAAATTGTCGGTAAAGAAGGAAATTGTCGATAAATATAAGATAAATGAAGATTTTATCGACAATATGGCGAAAATAATAGTACATCTGCAAGACAAAGAGCATCAAACGACAGAAGCACTTTCTGGCATTGCCGGAAAAAGCATTTCACGAACGAAGAATTATTTACAGGCGATGGCCGAATTGGACTATATTGTTGCAGAAGGAGGAAATAGGAATCGCACGTATTCTTTGATAAAACCGGTAAAGGTGTGCAAGGAAATTTAAAAACTCTGACGCTATTCCCTGAATTTTTCCATTTGTTGAAATTTTTCAGAAATTATTTTGCCAACACAAAATAATGTATTAACTTTGCAACGCAAAGTCTCATCGTGCGGCAGTATGCCTGCATGAGGAGTTGCATACATATATAAGTCATTTATTGACAATTGTTTCGGTGATTGAGAATCTGGTAAATTTTTAGTGTGATCCGGAACGAGAAGTTCAATGAATGCCAGTCGGTTGTATATTCTCACGCCCATAGACTGGGTGTTGTGAGGGTATATGCCGACGTAGGCTGCATTGACACTCGTATCAAGGACCCACCCGGATTAGCCTTGATACCAGGTAGATATAAATTCTGAATTGACCAAGAAAAACAAAAGAAACTTTACAAAAAATGCATTGAGATATTGTAAAGAATACCTTAAACACTGTTGTTAAGATATGAATATTGAGAACCAAAACGTTGAATACAAGGAATCGTGGAGGGATGAATACCTGAAATGGATATGCGGTTTTGCGAATGCGCAAGGCGGCAAGATTTGTGTTGGAGTAGATGACGAGGGGTTTGTTGTGGGACTTGATGAAAAAGAGGTACATAGACTGTCAGAAGAGATTCCAAACAAGGTTCAGAATGTTTTGGGAATAATTGTTGATGTTGACCTGAAAGAAAAGGATGGGAAATGTTATGTTGAGATTGGGGTAGAACCACAAAGTGTTCCGATATCATACAAAGGTCAATACCACTACCGCACAGGCTCGACAAAACAAGAGCTGAAAGGCATCGCATTGCAGCAATTCATTTTGAAGAAGATGGGT
>JAZRYS010000161.1:0-1332 GCA_045600865.1 Candidatus Aphodosoma sp. | reverse complement strand
GAGCATATCACTTACAAACACGGCCAATATGTTCTGTTTCCTGCATTCATGGCCATTCTGGTCGACTCTTGACAGTTATATCGGTACTGAAAATTTCTTCTTCCCGAAAGACGTAAAATATAGTATTCCATCTTTTGGAGGAATTACTGATTATGTCTGTTCAAGTTTTGCACATTGCAGCTATCCATCTTCAACCAATACGCTTAGTAATGCCACGGGCAAGCTTGCCGGGTCATTCCCATACTATCTGAACAACAACTATCAGAAGGATATCGGGGTCTTGAATATTACAGCGACAGGGGACCTGAAAGAAGCCACTTACCATGAGTACTCCGGAGAGAGTGGCCGGGTATGTTCTTCCACATCGACTGTTTCTCATACGCTAAAAGTAAACAGGACTTTTTATGGATTGCCTGTCGGAAATTATAACGTAGCAGATGGAGACATTGTATGTGCGTACAACAAGCAGGGCGGCTCTACAAAACTTGTGATTGAGCTTTTGGTTGACGGGGAGACTTATTTTTATCCTATTCAGGTGTTTGCGCCACAGCCCAACACTCATTACGTAATTGACAAGATTACCCTTAAGAGCCCCGGCTCCGAATACTCCAACTTCTATATGATAAAATATAAGGCCGACTTTTCAGTACACGTGGAAGACTGGCACAGCGTGGCAATTCCAAACATTGACTGCGGCGAAGACGAATAACAAAACAAACCAGAGAGATGAAAAAGGTTTTCAAATATTCATTGTTTCTGCTCCTTTCCGGACTTCTTTGGACATCCTGCAATAAGGAGCAGATTGGAAAGATGCCCGCCGATGAAGACGGCGAGTATTCTGTGACCTATACAATCCGGGTGGCAGATGCCGCCCAGACGAAGGCCAATGCGATTTCTGACATTGGGATAGATGATGTAGTCAAAAGACTCGACTTGTATATCTTCTACGACAAAGGCACCAAGCCGAACGAACACGTGACTTACTTTCCTCAGGAGGGCGATGTCATTACGCATAGGGTAAAGACGACCTCCGGTGAAAGATCAGGCATTCTGGCTCTCGCCAATCTTGATGAAGATACAGCAAAGCATTTTGAAGGCAAGAGTCTGCAGCAACTGAATCAGAAAGGCTGTTCAATCATATTGACTGCCGGAAATTTCGGCTTTGACAGAATCCCGATGATAGGCTCAAGCTCCTACTACCACGATGCATATGGAGAAGGGACAGCAGAAATCGTAATGAGAAGATTGATGACAAGGCTGAACCTTCAAAAGATTGCGGTCGATTTCATTGACCCGACTCTTGTAGGGAAAGAAGTAAAGGTCAGAACCATT
>JAZRYS010000160.1:0-1807 GCA_045600865.1 Candidatus Aphodosoma sp. | reverse complement strand
ATCAACAGTGGCACATGGTACAATCCATCCCCGATTCACCATTTCGGATATAGGGAATTTTCGCATCCATTCAGCCGAAAGAGCTGCATCTTTCTCTCGCTTGACACGCACCAAGTACTCATCATACATACGCTGCATGTTCAACCAAACGCGAGCAGGAATCTTTGTGACATTCTCAAACGAAACTGCCATTTCCGAGGTGATGGAACTCGTGCCTTTGATTACGGCGATAATGGTCTTCTCTGGCTTGGTAGTTCTTACCGCAAACTCTTTTATGCTCATACCCATTTCCTTCAGTTTCTCACCAAGTGTTTCTCCCGGGTGATATACTACGGCTAACTGGGTCAACTTGTTTTGCTTATTCATGATTTTGTCCTTTCTTGTTTTTACTTGCCGTGATAGTTTTCTATCTCGACTATTTCTACACCTTTTATCTCAATCCAAATGTACTTGCCATCTTTATCCGTTGGTATCGGATCCTCATGGGGTTCGAAGATAAGGCGATATGGTTGGTCAAGGTCACATGCCCATTGCCCTTTCCTGTTTTCAACAAGCTCATGATAGTGTCCAGGAAGGTAACGGACATCTTCAAGAGTTTCTGCTGACAACAAATCTCTTAGGCGGGCCATGTACAGCTTAGACCTTACCTCGCCCAGTTTCTTCTTGCATGTGGATTCATTTTCGGCATATTTCTTCAGTTTGTTATTTGAAAATGTTATATCCATCTTGAATGATTAACACCAAGTGTTAGTGATTTTATTGTGCAAAAGTATAAATAATTTTCAACTTACACAATATGTCAGTCAAAAAATCTTATACTTTTGCATTGTTTTTAATGATTTTTAAGCGAATAATGGGTTATCAGACACATTTTAGTCTATCATCTCCACCAACTCACGCTTCATATCCATGTCAATCTCACGATAGCGAGCGAAGGCACGGCTGCCATCAGTGTGACCAGAGAGTGACGCAACAAGACTTGGATCCTTCACCTTCTTGTAGAGGTTGCCAATAAAGGTCTTGCGTGCAGTATGGGTTGTTGCAACATCGCATAAAGGCTTCATCTCTGACTCTCTTGTCATGAGGTTAATGACAACAACCTTTCTATTGATGCCGACATGCTTGAGAATCTTGCGGATATTCTTGTTGTAGTCGCTGTAATTGAACTTTGGCAGGATGCAGTCACCAAGGTCATTGTACTTTTCAAGGATTGCCTTTGCCTTGTCGTTGAGTGGCACACGAATGGTACGAGGGTTATGTCCCTTTGTCTTTTCTGCAATGTATTCAACTGCTCCGTCAACGATGTTGTCCTTACGCAGAGTAAGCAAGTCACCTGCACGACACCCAATCAGACACTGGAACATGAAGATGTCCCGATACACCTGCATTCCTCTACAGCAGTCACTGAGGTCTGCATAATAGACCTTGTCTCGCTCTTCGAGGTTGAGATAGAAAGGCGGTCCGTATATCACCTTTGGTGTCTCGAAGGTTGCAAACGGGTCATTGGTGGTGAGCTTATTCTTCAGACAATAGTTGATGACGGTGTGTATGCGACGGAAGATAGTATTGAGACTGTTCTCTGACTGTTCGCGTGGCGCATATCCCTTTTCAATGTCTGTATAGAGTTCAGGGTATTCATCGTAGAAGTCAACCTCTTTGCAGATGAATGCCTGGAGTGAACGTAGGTCATCGGATGTCATCGTGTCAACGTTGAGTCCGAAGTTCCTGCGCTTCATTATTTTTGTCATGTACATGGTGTAGCGGTCAACCTTCTTAGCGATGCTCAACAAACGAGTCTTTGCTCTTG
>JAZRYS010000159.1:0-5369 GCA_045600865.1 Candidatus Aphodosoma sp. | reverse complement strand
TAAGACCTAACGGTCTTTTCCTCCTTGCTGTTCGGCAGAGCAAGCAAGCTTGCTCTGCTCTCACTTGCTGCGTCGGTTTCCGCCGAGTCTGCCGGGCCCTTCGGTCTAGTCATCCTTGACGGCTCCAATCCCGCACCCCTCCACTTCATCAAAGAACATCCCTCCGCCGGCCCGACTCTCACGTTCCAATGTCGTTACCGTTGTACTTCTATTCGTGGTTCACTGCCAGCTCCCGGAAGACCGTACTACCTCGCTCCAGTCTTCTACCACCGGGAGCCTGCCGCGGCTATCGCCTTGCCTGCTCACATCTTACGAGACTCTGTCCGCTGCGCTCCCAGAGACTCGCAAGATGTCGAGCCCGACCACACTGACGCACGCCCCGGTGTCGTGCCGAATTTCACCGACATCACACGCCCGACCGGGATTTGAGGATATAAACATATAAGCCTGTAAGATTTCCCCTATGTGGTCCCTCCCATCTATCTCCCTGTATACTATGAGGGGAAGAGTTTTTATGTTTTATAGAACATAAAAACTCTTATGTTGTCTTGCCAGTTATGTTGTGTTGAGTTCGTATCTTCTTGAGCATAAAGATAGTCTTTATTTTCATCGCAACATAATTTTATAACCTCAGGCTTATACTTACAAGCTGTCGAGGAAAGACATCAGGTCTTTATCTTCTCCCCAATGCTGTCTCTTTTTACTTTTTCCAGATACCTCGCAGGCAAGCAATGCTTTCATCTTCATTTCCATATTGACTTCGGCGTAGATATTTGTAGTATTTATTGATACATGGCCAAGCCAAGCCCTTATCGTATTGATATCGACACCGGCTTGAAGGAGGTGAGTGGCTGTTGTGTGCCTGATTGTATGCGGAGACACCCGTTTTTCGGAGATTCTCGGGTATTCAGTTGATGCCGCTTTGGCATATTTTGTCACGACAGTATAGATTCCATGTCGGGTAAGTTGCTCCCCGAACCTGTTTAAGAAGACCGGTTCCTCTGCATTACGATCTCCAATGATGGTTCTGATTATTTCACCGGTGTCTTTCCAAAGTGGGCATCTTCTGGTCTTTCGCCCTTTTCCGAGTATAGTCACAATGGAGAGTCCAGACTTGCCGGACTGCTCTGATATATCCCTTATCCTCAAGGATGCCACTTCGTCAGCACGAGTCCCTGTATTGTACATGAAAAGCAGAAGGGCATAGTCTCTCAGTCCCTGTACGGATGATTTATCCGGAGCGTTCAGGATAGCATTCATCTCATCTCTCTCCAAGTATGTGATTTGCGGTTGTACTGCTTTCTTCATCGGGACATTTCTGATAGTCCTGCACCATTCCACATATTCCGGGCTATGCATGGACACATATTTTGCGAAGCCTGTTATGGCAGCAAGCCTTTGGTTTCTGGTCCTGACCGAGCATCCTCGTGAGGACTCCATTTCATCAAGGAACCCAAGCACAATTTTATCGGAGATGGCATTCAACTCTATCTTGTCAACTTGGCATTTGAGTCTGGATCCAGCATATGGAAGCAACATTCTGAAGGTATCGCGATAACTTTTCTGCGTGTTCGGGGACATATTCCTCACGGCTGTCATATATTCTCCCAGATAGCGCTTCATCCAATAAGCGACATAGACTGTCTTGTCTTTTGTGTTATTCATTTTCATAACCTCCTTTATAGAACGTTTCGAAGCGATTGTTTGCAAGGCTTAGCAGTCTGTCCGTCATTGAAAGATAGACGGACGTATGAGCCAACTGCGTATGTCCAAGGTATGTGGACAGTGACGGCAGCAGTTTATGTACATCCATACCGGCATCGTACCATGCAATCAGTCTTTGAGTAGCAAAGGTGTGACGCAAGTCATGTATTCTCGGCTGCATACCGACTCCGTCATCCCTTTTTATCCCCGCATCCCTTCTTATTTTGGTGAAGTTCATTTCCACCGTATCACGATTTAGCCGGACGCCGTTTTTGTTCAGAAACAGATATGATTCTTCCGAACAGTCTTGACCGACTTTGCTTTTCCATTCAATGTAACTCACGAAGAGACCGCGGACCTGCTCGTTGAACGGGACTACCCTTGACTTGTAGAACTTAGATTCATTTATGATTGCTGTCTGATTGCTGAGATTGATGTCAGATGTCCTAAGATTCAGTGTTTCGTTGATTCTAAGACCGAGCATATACGTCACTTGCAACACAGCGCGCATAGTCTCCGGATAAAGGCTACTTTTCCCTCTCTGGTATGTCAATGCATTATCAAACAATGCTTTAAGTTCGCTATTGGAGTATATATACGGTCGGGGTCCCTCCGGCCTCTGCGGTCGGTCCGCCGGCATAGGATAGGATTGGATATATTCTCGGGCTAATGCCCATTTGAGTAGACCGTCGAGTATGATGTGCCTATCAAGCCGCAACCTCGGATTTCCGGCTGTATCCTTGCTGAGATACCGCTCGCAAAGCTCTTTTGTAATGATACTGACATCTTCTTCAGGACCGATGAACCTCATGAAGCGAAAGAGCCTTGCTGCACTGCTATCGAACTTTTCCCCTGTGGCCCGTCTATATTCAACATAGGCCGATATCATTTCACTCACTTTCATATAAACTCCTCCCAATTCATTTCAGCAACGTCTTTGAGCGTGGAGAGGTTCAACCTGGCATAGATTCTCGTTGAGTCAAGCCTCTGATGTCCAAGAAGGTCGGCAACTTCCTTGAGACTATGACCGCTATTCACAAGATGCGTTGCACAGCTGTGTCTCAAAGCATGAGGTCCGTAGTGCTGGATCTCCACGCCCTGAGATTTCAGTGCTACGTTCACTCCCGCATATAATGATGCTGCTGACATCTTCGTGTAAGGTGCCTTGGTGATAAGGAACAGGTATTCATTTCCGCCTTCATTGTATCTGGCTTCCCGTATGTAGCTGATGATGGCGTCACCAACTTCCTTGACAAAAGGGAGTGTCTGGGATTTTCCTCCTTTTGCCCTTTGGATATGTATCTCCTCCCTGCGCCAATCTATATCCTTCAACTTCATACTTGCAACTTCACAACATCTCAGGCCATATGTGGCCATCAGTAGCATGGTAGCCCTATTTCGCTTGCCTACATCCGTCTTTATATCTTGGGATTCAATCACTTTGCGGACAACATCCCAACCCACAAAGGATGGAAGTGTTTCATCCTTGTATTGTCGTGCCACCAATATTGAGTCCTTAAGTCCTGACCGGCACCACCCCTGCTGCTCAGCATAAAGGAAGAAGTTTTTAAGGGTAGCTACAAGACCCGCCACAGTGGCCCTCGCATGCCCTTTGCCCATCTCGGATACGATATAATCATCGATGACGGACGGTGTTGCATTCGCAAGACAGATACCGGCCTTTTCAAGATATCGAAAAAATGATTCCAGGTGATGCGACCGAGTCTTTTCCGTGTAGCTGGAGTATCCTTTGTCAATTATTATCCATTTCAGATATCGCCGTACATACTCGTATTCGGCAGGCAGCTCAGTGACCTCCGTGTAAAGGCCGAGGAAAGAGAACCAGCTTTTGCCGATGAACATGAAGTCATTGTGACTGTCAAGCCCATCGGCTTTCTTGCCGTGACTCGGTATCTCTGTCCTATCCCATTCCTTGGCTGCTATCTCAAGATCCAACGAACTTATGCATCGCATCTTCGTAAGGTGCAGGTACTCTATCAGTTTCAAGTGGAATCGTGCATATATCACCATTGTTGTTTTGTTGTACCCCAAGGTCTTGAGGTGGTCAAGATGAGACTTCCGTTCCTCGTAGAATGGGGCAGCTATATAGCGTCTGACAAACCATTGCATATTAAACAAAGTATTGAATACCACATTTTTATCTCCATATCTGTTATCCATACGCCCGATATAAACAAGCCATCGACTGATTACCTGTTCAAAGTCAGGCGCGTTTGATTTTGGCTTGGAAGCATCAGGATGTCTTAAACTTATGTTCCTAGACCAGACCTGTGTGCACCAGATGACCCTTTCCAAGGATATCGGTGAACAATCAGAGTTGGTCAGTTTGAGTATTTTGACAGCATCAAGAAGATATCCGGCTTCGGATCTTAACTTTGACAGAGATGCGCCATGGATTCTCCTGTCCTCCAAATAGGATTCACGCTCTCTGGCGAGCGGTTGTTGACGATGCTTTTGCAGCACCATTTGTGATTTGATGATTTTTTCAAACATGTTTGAGTAATATTTAGGGTTGATAATAAACACCAATATATTACTCAGGCCGCATAATATCATAAAATTATGTTGCGATGAAAATCAAGACTATCTTTATGCTCAAGATGATGCGAACTCAACGCAGCATAACTGGCAAGACAACATAAGAGTGTCCCCCATTGGGGACTTCTTCATATCTTTGTGGAACAGAGTCATACATTATGCCCCGATTCTTTCCAAATAAGGTGATATCAGACTGCTGGTCCTCCGCAGGGAATGTGACATTCTTCCATATCGATGGAAAGTGTTACTGGAAGAACCGCGCCTGTCCGGAATTTCCGGGGACTCCAGGACAGTTGGACCAGCTGGAAATTCATCGCCGTGCCTTGGCTGCCTGGCAGACTCTGGACCACGATGTGCAGCTGCAGTGGAACACCTATGCAGAAGTGGCTCCAAGTCATCGGCCACCATTTGACGGCAGCACCCACATCACCGGACATAATCTTTTCGTCAGCGCATATCACGGATTTGCGCAGCTGGAGAATGAACATATTCCGGAGTCTGCGCCCTGGGAACAGTTTCCGACGGTGTGGGTGGGCTTTCATTCTGCTGATGAGATTCAGCCGGGGGCTCTCCGGTTGAGGCTGAGAGTGAAACTGGACAGGAATTCAGATCCGTCCAGATACCGGCTTCACATCAGGATGCAGTTCACTTATCCGGGAAGAGGGAGGGACGGAGGAAAGATGCGTACTTTTCTGGCTGCAGAGAACTGCACAGGTTTTGACAATCTGGTGACGGTCTTTGTTCCGGATTACAGGGATATCTGGGGTCTGGACCTCCAATCATATCAAGTGCATTGCCGGTATCTTCTCATCGATACTCAAACCGGGTACCGCAACATCTTCCGGAAGACATCGTTCTTGATGAAAGTGTCCAATGTCCTTTAAGTTGTTCTCAAGGTAAAATATCGTAAAGCGTTGATATTTTGAGATAAATATTTTTTGTATATTTGCATTGGAATTGGTAGCTGCTACAATATGAAGCAGTATGAAAGCACTACCATCCATCGCATTTTCAGAGTTCACCGGTTCGGCCGGTGACGTCACGGCAAGAAGTGTCCAAGGTCAGACCTTCCTATCACACAAAGCATATCAATCGAAAGTAAAGAC
>JAZRYS010000158.1:0-1055 GCA_045600865.1 Candidatus Aphodosoma sp. | reverse complement strand
CGTACTTTTCTGGCTGCAGAGAACTGCACAGGTTTTGACAATCTGGTGACGGTCTTTGTTCCGGATTACAGGGATATCTGGGGTCTGGACCTCCAATCATATCAAGTCCATTGCCGGTATCTTCTTATCGATACTCAAACCGGGTACCGCAACATCTTCCGGAAGACATCGTTCTTGATGAAAGTGTCCAATGTCCTTTAAGTTGTTCTCAAGGTAAAATATCGTAAAGTATTGATATTTTGAGATAAATAATTTTTGTATATTTGCATTGGAATTGGTAGCTGCTGCAAAATGAAGCAGTATGAAAGCACTACCATCCATCGCATTCGGAGAATTCACCGGCTCAGCCGGTGGCGTTACGGCATGAAGTGTCCAAGGTCAGGCCTTCCTATCACACAAAGCATATCAATCGAAAGTCAAGACTCCTGCTCAGGCAGTCTCACGCAATACTCTGTCCAAAGTTTCCCGGGCGTATAAGCAGCTTACCGATTCCCAAATGAAGGCCTGGGGAGCTTTGGCTGAGCATCTCAAGGGCATATCCACTTTTGGCAAGGCGGCAGAAATGACCGCGCACAATGCGTTTGTCCGCATCAATGCCAATCGCCAGCTTGTGGGTATGTCCCTTCTTGAGGATGCCCCGGAATACAAATCAGATGTTCCTGAGGTTGAATACGAGGACTTCTGGGTTTCTCCGGACTTCATAATGTTTGTAGGAATAGAGCGTCCGAAGGAGTCTTACAAGCTAGTGGTCAAGATGTCCGCTGGTCTGGGCAACGGAATTTCTTCCGGCTGGCCAAAGACTGTGATTGTTAGCCCTGGTATTGACGAGGACTGGGGTGACGCGGATATCACCAATCTCTATATGGACACCATCGGCTACACTCCTCAGATTGGCGAAAAGGTGTTCATCGAATTGTATTGGCTGGATTCAGAGACAGGCTTTGTCGGAGAGACTATGCGACTGAAGGCTACCACCAAGACAACTTCTCAGGTTCACGATGAATCTTATTCGCCGCGCAATGAAGTCACCCCTGAAAACCTTAAGACTATCTCAA
>JAZRYS010000157.1:0-4446 GCA_045600865.1 Candidatus Aphodosoma sp. | reverse complement strand
AGAACGTAGTCTTACCCCATGAGAGTCTCACAGCATCAGGCACCAGCTACTCCAAGGAGTTCGCTGATGTCTTAAAAAAAATATTCGGACACATACCCCATAGCGGTCCGCTCTCTGGAGCGATACTTTAAGGTCAATGGGCCGACACTTGAGAAGAATTACAAAGAGCATCTGAGCGGTTATCGTCAGTGGAATCAGTTGGAGCATGCAAGCGACTGGGTGTTGCTGGCGCAGAACATGGGCGAGAAACTGAGCATAGACGAAAGCATGCATCAGAAAGACCTCTTTACCTTTCTCTCCAACAAGGATGGTCATGGCAAGAAGGGTACGCTCATCGCTGCGATCCGTGGCACGAAAGCCTCAGTCGTGGTGGAGCAGCTGATGAAGATACCCGAAGACAAGCGCCTGGCAGTAAAGGAAGTGACGATGGACTACTCCGACTCCATGTATTCCATTGTGACCCAAGTCTTCCCTAACGCTGACATCGTGATAGATTGTTTCCATGTGATGAAGAACCAGTTAGAGGGGCTCGATGCAATACGCATGCGTTTCAAGCGCAAGGCCATCTCAGAACAGAACAAAGAGAAGAAAGAATTCAACCAGAAAAGGAAAGCCCGCAAGAAGGCTAGAGCCAGATATCGCAAAGCACATCCGAAGAAGCGAGGCGAGAAACGTGGAAGACCAAGACTGCGTGCCAACGAAAGGTTTGTGCCCAAGGAACTGTCCAATGGTGACACCAAGATTGAGCTGTTTACCCGCATCAGGAGAGTCCTCCCACAGAGTGGAGTGAAATGGAGCGAAAGCCAGAAGACCCGAGCAAATCTGGTATTTGAGTTGGCTCCCAAGTTAAATGAAGCATACTCTCTGGTGTGCAAGTTGCGTGCTGTCTTCAGAAACAAGAAACTGACCAAGGATACCGCCAAGGAGAAACTGCATGCTTGGTACAAGGAGGTGTCTGCAAGCAGACTGCCAGAGATGATATCTGCCATGAAGACTCTCAAGTCAAAAGAGAACGAAGTACTCAACTACTTTGTCAATCACTCAACGAATGCAGCAGCAGAATCTCTCAACTCAAAGATGAAAGGCTTTAGATCTGAACTTCGAGGTGTACGTGATCTGCCGTTCTTCCTGTACCGTTGTACAATGATATTTGGCTAGCTGTTTTGTATGGTGCTATCCACGGACAATATCTGTAGAGCCGGTTCTTCTTTGAATTCTCTTTATAATTGTACACGCATTTAAGTCTTGCGTCTAATGACTTTTGTGTTTGGATTCTTTGAACATCATTAGGTACAAACTCATGCTTCGTTGGGTCATTTACCCAAAAGCAATTAAAGCAGATATCATACAATTTTCCTGCTTGTAAATCTTCCAATATATGTACAAAACCACCTATATGATCATCGTCAGGATGTGTAACGATTGCAGCATCAATCACATACCCAGACCATCCTGACTTCTTTACTTTATCATAGTGCGTTCTGATATGTGTCAGTATTTTATCTGCATCATCATAGTTGCCTGAGTCAACCATGATGATGTGACTTCCTCCATTGTCTTCCACATAATGGATTAAAAAGGCATCTGCTGCCTTTACGTCTATCATTTCTATTTCATACTTCATATTTTACTAAATTAATTATGAAAAATTGTAACAATTTTATAGACTTTTCAATTTCTTAATCAACCTTCCCAGCTCAGAGTATGTATAATCCCGGTCACTCTTCAACTTCTCGCCCATTGAGCGATTCGCATTAGCCACAGCCTTTTCAAGACTACCGCCATTGCGTTCGAAGTAACCGTGAAGTCCTTTGGTTTTGATGAAGAATTCTATCGTCTTCCGATACTCCACACATTGGTTGAGGTCTTTGAGCAATGGCTCCTGCTCATCGTATGGACGAGAGGTGTATCGGAAATAATAGAGAAAGAATAGTTCTGTGCAGCGGTGGGTCTCAAAGAACTCGACCTCGCAGTAGATGCCTTTCTTGGGTTTGTTGATGGGTTTGGCATACTTCGCCTTTAGCTTTTGATATTGTGAACGTTCTGGTTCAACGTCCTTCGTGTCCATGTCGATAATGCAGAAGATATGGTTGTAACCCATTGCCACGCCCTCTGCTATCTTGGCTTCCAGTTCCTTGATGTTGGTATGCTTCGGATAGTCTGGCTTGATAGTCAGACGCTTGAACACGTCGCATAGGGACTTGAAATAGAAGAACTCCGTTGGTCCTTCACCCAAGATGAGTGCTGTCTGTCGTAGCTTTCCCATATCAGTCCTCCAGATTTATAAAGATACTTCCCAGTTCAGGTTTGGCTCCCAATCGGCCAATGCGGTATGAATTGTAAAGCGAGAGATTCTTGTGCAAGCCAAAGGAATCGCCACGGGCATATTCGGACGAAGCAGTCTCTTTATTCTTCTCAACAAACCACACCACGCCACGGTTCTCGTTTATCATGTCTTGCGACAGGAGGGTGGTCTCCTGACTCGTAATAACCAGCTGTGACTTGTCGGAGTTGAAGATGAAGACATTGAGGTAGTAGTACAACAGATCGTTGTGCAAATCCTCGCCCAATTCATCAAGATAGTACACGTGAGGACTTGTTATTAGGTCGTACAAGGCATCTAATATACGGATATACTTCTGAGTACCCTTTGACTGCCATCTGAGGGGAATATCAAAGTCGCCATCGTCGGAATGGTTCAAGAAAGTGATGGAATCTGTGGTTGGCTTCAACAGAACATCTTTCATCTCCTCTGGGATATTCTCTTTCTGGATGCGCTCGCGGAAATCGTTAGGCACAATGCGGTCTTCTACGACGGGATGATATTCCAGAATGTTTAAGTCAGCCTTTTGGAGCATCGTGTTATAGAACTTGCGCTTCTTGGGATTGCTGTAAGCATCCTTCAAGATTTCAACAAGTCCCTTTTCAACATCACCATCTACATCGTGATAATTGGACATAATCCATGCGTGAAGCGTGTTGAATGGAGCTATGTCTTCTTTCAAAGCCGCCTTTCGACAAACGGACAGCACACTGTGGTTGTTCAGTGTGTTTTCGCGGATGCTTTCCTGCGTCTTGATTTGCAGTTTGAGACTCGCCCCAAATTTGATGTCGGCCTGTACATTCTCACCCACAAAACTGCGCTCATAGAACAGAGACTTAGATTTGTTTGGGTAATAGTACAGGGCTTCACTCAGAATGTGCTTGCCGTTGAACTTGACATCGTAGTCATATCGGGTACCATCGGCATAGAATGACACGTGCATTTCCGTTGGCTCATTTTTGGTAAGCACAAAGGGTATGCAACCGCCAATTCCTATGGTTGCATCCGCCTTAGGCATAACCAATAGACGGAACACCTCGTTCATGGCAATCAGCATGTTTGACTTACCCGAAGCGTTTGAACCATAGAGGATGCCCAACTTGTACAAGAACACGCCATCAGCAACTTCGGTGACAAGTTCTGAAGATGGTCCCTTGGCCACGAAACTTAATTCCTGCTTGTCGCGAATGGAAAGGTAGTTCTTTACCCAAAAATCTCGTATCATACCGCAATATTTTACTTATAATTGTAACTTTGCTACAAAAATACAAATAATTTTCGAAATGAATACCACATTTATCATTCGTTTCCGTAATTACGATACGTTTTTATGTATATTTAACTATAAAACAGATGCCGAGATAGCAAATTAGCACCAGTTTACGCTCCGAAATTGTTATCCGATAGCTCATTCTTTCTCTTTCACATCAGCAACACGACTGAATTGGTAATAGTTCTCGATTCCCCTCTTGACGTATTCTCTCTCGCGTAATGTATATGGTATTATCATCGTCCTCAAACTTATACCCCAAAGCCAGTTAGGTGGTTCAAAGTATAACTGCGACAGACCGTCGCAATTTATAATCTCCATCGAAGGAAGCATCCACTCTAAGTCATAATAACAACTCAAATTCTGCACATTTTAGTGTTTTTTATGGTTTCATACGTAAATTTATAAGCGTCCCACTTGCGTGAGACATGTTTTTTGTTGTTTTTTACTCAGTTATGAGCCCTAAAGACAAAAGAAAGAATAGCACTCATAGGACTACAAGTGCGGCTATTGGGTAGTTCGGCATTTTTATGTAAACAGCCAAGGAGTTAAAGTTTCATACACGTGTACGTAAGTCACAGTCTTTGCCGCTTAGCTGTTGAGACCAATTTCATAATCGGACGAAGGAAGTTCCAGTAACGATCGGCCTTTGTATGCAGTATTTCTACTGTTGTTCTATTTGTTGTGTGATTGGAGCAGTCTTCTTCTCCAGCGAGACATCATAGCCAAGCTTCTTCAGCTCGCTTGTCAGGTAGGTCTTGCGCTTAGCCTCAATCTTGTCCTTCATGTAGCTGGCTCCGAGTTCGTGGTATCTTGCACCAGTGCTCAATATGAGATAGGTTGCTACTATCTG
>JAZRYS010000156.1:0-5371 GCA_045600865.1 Candidatus Aphodosoma sp. | reverse complement strand
AGGTCGGGATAGCAAACTCGGCCGAGGAAGCTTTGCCCAAACTGCTGACACAGAGCTATGATCTGCTGTTGCTCGATGTGATGATGGAGGGAATGAGCGGCTTCGAGATGGCTGAAAAGATGAAGCGAGACGAGAGGCTTTCTGCTATACCTATTATATTTTGTACCGCCAAGGACACAGAGGACGACACGCTGCGAGGATTCGGGTTAGGTGCGGATGACTATATTGCCAAGCCATTCAGGATTTCGGAGGTGTTGGCGCGTGTCTCGGCGGTGCTCAGGCGAAGTTCTTCGACTAATTACAAATCACGAATTACCAATGAAAAAGTTTCGGCTAATCACGAGCTGACTTGTCAGAATCTGAGGGTCGATACTCTGGAGAAGCGTGTCTATATTGCTGATAACGAGGTGACATTGACGCGCAAGGAATTTGACATTCTGGTACTGCTGATGAGTATGCCTGGCCATATTTTCAGCCGCGAGGATATCCTTGCCAAGGTTTGGCCGGATGATGTGCTGGTGCTCGACCGCAGCGTGGATGTCAGCATTGCTCGTCTGCGAAAGAAGTTAGGAGCGGAGTATGCTCGGTGCATAGTATCACGATCAGGTTATGGGTATGTTTTTCAGTCGTAATTTGTAACACCAATCGTAAATCGTAAATTGTCAAATCGTAAATGAGACATACGTTTGTTCAAAACCTGGTGATAAGCATCATCTGTCTCTTCATGCTGTTTGCCGCCTCAATGACCGTCTATCTGATGCATCGTGAAGAGTCGCATCATGTGGATCTGCTGCATGTGCGACTTCAGGCATATAATCAGGAGGTCATGGATCTGCATGACTCGTGCTGGTATGCTCCTCATCAGGATGTACGTCTCACGGTGCTGAATCGTCAGGGCGATGTGTTGTTTGAATCGACCGACAGCATTGCGGGACAGTCGCATAAGAATCACCTCAACCGCGAGGAGGTGCAACAGGCTTTGCGAGAAGGAGAAGGCTTTGCGGTGATCCGTTCGTCAGAAACCACGGGCATTGACTATTTCTATTCGGCCACTCGTTTCGGAGATTATATCGTCCGAAGCGCCTTGCCTTACGACACACAGTTGCGCCAAAGCCTTGCTTCGGATCGTCATTATCTCTATGTGGCCATACTCATTACGTTCGTCTTGTTAGGATTGTTCCTATATATGACCCGCCGTCTCAGTCACACAGAAAATGACAATCAGGAACTCCAGACGCGTCTGCAGCTCGAACAGGAATATAACCAGTACAAGCGCGAATTGAGCAACAACATCGCTCATGAACTGAAAACTCCGGTTTCTTCGATCCAAGGCTATCTTGAGACGATTCTGGATGCACGTGCAGGAGGTTCGATCAGCGATGAACAGCTCTCGCGATTCCTCGAAAGGAGCTATAGTCAGTCGCAGCGTCTCAATGCATTGGTGCAGGATATTGTGACCTTGAACCGCATGGATGCAGCCACCGTCTCGCCAGCCACTCATCCGATTGATAAAGAGCAGGTCAACGTGTCCGAGCTCGTGCGGAATATGCTCAATGAGGTATCGCTCAAATTGGAGCTTCAGGAGATGCACGTCGATAATTCTTTGCCTCCGATGCTCACGCTGCAATGCAATCCTTCGATGGTGTATAGCATCTTCCGCAATCTAATTGACAATGCCATCGCGTATGCTGGAAAAGGCTCTCGCATCACCATCGGATTGCAGGAAACGAACGAAGTATCCGCTCATCGCACTACATCCACGTCCCATCATCGCACCCCATCGACCTATCATTTTATCTTTGCCGACAATGGGCCTGGCGTCCCTGAGGAACATCTGTCTCGCATCTTCGAGCGCTTCTATCGTGTGGATAAAGGTCGCAGCCGTCGCCTCGGTGGCACAGGTTTGGGTTTGGCCATCGTAAAAAATGCCGTGATCATGCATGGTGGCACAATCACGGCAAAGACGCGTCAGGGAGGAGGTCTGCAGTTTGAGTTCAGTCTTGTGGGATAAACTCAATCACTAATGTCCTAAAATGTTTCTTGAAATATGCTCTTTAACTTCTTGAATTACAGGCGAATTTAAGTCGAATTTATTACTCCCTACATTATTTTTGACTATCTCTCGTTTTCTTTTATAAGAAACGGTCAAAGATAGCAAAATGAAAGGCGAGTATGTTTTCACCCAGATTTGCAGATTCCTTCCACGTGAAGAATTCAAATGGATCATCAAGAAGAATAAAGGCAATAAAAATGTAAAAGCATTCAAATGCTGGAATCAACTGCTGGCACTCATATTCGGGCAGTTGGCAGGAGGTGAAAGCTTGAGGGTTTTAGTGAGCTCCTTGATGGCTCACAAGTCAAAACTTTATCATCTTGGAATTGGAACAAGTCTTTCTGTCTGCAATTTTGCTTATGCTAATCAGAACAGAGATCCAAAGATCTTTGAGGACTTGGCTACCTTGATGATTAAGATTGCAAGAGAAAAGAGAATCGAGGCTGTGGAGGATTTCTTCATCGAAGAAGGAAACGTCTATGCTTTTGATTCATCGACAATCTCTCTTTGTCTTAGTCGCTTTGACTGGACCAGACTACATCATGATATGGGCGGAAAAAAATCCATCTGCTCTATGATGTAAAGACGGACATCCCGGCTGATTATACAATCACGAGTGCCGATCTTCATGATTCTCAGGAGATGAATAAAATCTCTTTTGAATCAGAGTCTTACTATATCTATAACCGCGCATATATGGATACTGAGATGCTTTTTCTCATCCATAAGACTGGAAGTTATTTCGTCGTCCGCGAGAAGGTCAATCAGACCTATGTCATTGTTGAAGATCACCAATATATTAACCCAGAAACGGGAATAATGCGTGATCAACGGATTCGGTTTACTGGATACAAGACAAGTCGCTATCATAACATATTGCCTTATTGCAATCATTGAACATGATCTTGAGGTCAAGATGGATACCTATTATTTGCTTAAAATCCTCTCTGTGTCTCTGCTAGACAAGACTCCAATTCGAGAATTGCTGCTGCAAGAGAATTCGGCAAATATCAAGCAAAATGATAGCAATCAACTAACTATTAATTTTGAGTCCTAAACTTTTAGGACAGCAGTGATGCTTTTTCTTTTGGCCGAAAGGCGATTCGTAATATACAGCAGAGTGTTTTGGGAAATACATAAATAGGAAGTCCATAAACATGAAATTATCCCATTCTCTCATAATTGGGTGGGCATTTTTGTAGTTATACAGGATTTCTCTTCGGTCAATGCAATTGGCTGGAGTCAACTGCTCTCTGACAGACGGATCAGGCAAGAGGACAGACAAGAAGTGATCGACCTCCCTGTCCATCCAGAATGGCATATACTGACTTTGAGGGTAGTAGATAGCCAGCAATCTGTATTTCAATGGAGGATAGAGCGGATTGTCATAGATACTCATCTTGTCACCGATAGCGCCATCATTGAGTAACTTAACAATATTATCCAATTGCAGCTGGAAAAGACTGTCTGAATAGCCATTACATTCATATGGCTCTGAATCGACTTCATAGAATGCACCTATACGGCTCATATTATACTTCAGGCGATGTGTGAATCCTCGCGGATTGTCCATAGAGTATTCGCTACGCGACATATTCTTGATATGGCCGATCGTAAACTCCGAAACAAAAGTATCTCTCTCGGCCAGCCCTTCACGGATGATATTTCTGATCCAGTCCTCCTGTTGCATAAAACGCTCGAGGGCGAAGGTGATACTGTCACGCGTCTCAGCATCATACTGCTGAGATATCTGCTTGGCAAGGCTTACTCCATTATCGTCATTCTTCGGCAATGAAGCCTGATCATTTCTCCCGATCCACCAAGCAGTGGCAAAGAGAATGACTTGCAGCATCACCATCAAAGAGCCGACGGCCCACATCTTCCTCTTACGACGGTTTTGATCGACCTTTAGCAACGCCTCTTTGACCTGCATAGCCGTCTGATATCGTTGCTCGACGGGAGCCAGGCAACGCCTTATCACCTTATTATAATAAGAAGGAAAGTTCGGAAGCTGTTCGAGCAGATGACCGAGGCTGTAGATGTCACACCGGCAGTCGATAGTAGCACTCTCAAGCTGCTCGGGAGCAATGTAATCTGCTGTCCCTGCTGGTTCTTTGAGAATAGAATAGAGCGGACGGTCAGCTAATCCGAAGTCAATCAACTTGGGATGGTGGCCGTCATGTGTGATAATGATGTTTCCTGGTTTGATGTCGCGATGCACAATCTGCCGCTGGTGCAGATAGATGATTGCATCAATCAGTTCATAAACGATGCGGAGAGTGTCTTCTGGCTTGATATCGGATGATGCGAAATACTGAGCCCAGGTTATTCCATCGACAAATTCAGAAATGATGCATGTACCCAGGGGTTCCACCTGCTTCATATCAAACGTTTGTACGATATTTGCCGAGCTGAGCGTGAAGCTGATCTCAAACTCTTTTCGGAGCAGCTGCCTATAACGAGGCTCCCCTTGGGCCTGTTCGGTCAGGCGTTTAAAGACGAGCCATTTGCCACGATATTGCGCCTTGTAGACCTCTGTATATCCGTTTTGAGAGGCATGAAGCAGCTGCAATCCAGACATAGATTCGCTCATAGAGTCAACCTCGGAAAGTGGTTCGCTATAAAACTGCGACATTGTATGACTCCTCTTTTTGTTCGGTTACTTTCAGCACAGTAAGACCACCTTCTGTGCCAGCGATATAATTGCCGATGTTACGGCCATCGCGTATCACATCAAACGCTTGTCGCGGCTGGTTCAAGGCCAACATCATGATAGTCATTTCGTCACCACTCTGTATCTTGGCATTGTGGCTCTCGATCACCTGAAACCGCTTGCCTTGCATTGCCTGAATGATGACCTTACGATCAGGTCTCCACTCCAGTTGCACCATGTCACCCTCACACAACTGGCTTTCCAGCAGTACGTCATTCTGCACAAAAGCAGAGCAGATCTCCGCATTTTCCACAAAATTACCCCACCCGAGATATCCCAGATAGCGAGCCAGTACACCTAAGGAAGAGCGACGAGGAAAACTCTCCGTCTGTATATAACCGAAGATGCGTTTCAGCGTCGTAGCACTGATGTCCTCACCCGTTGCCTTCTTTACCTTGATCGACAGATAGTCGAAGTCAGAAGGTGTTTCAAGCGAATGGTTGAATTTGCGCATGACGCAGGCTTTCAGTTTCTCAAGTATTGCGTTTTGATCCATAGATAAAACCCGATTTGTTGCAGTGTGTTCTTTTTAAGTGCAAAAATACTGATTATTTTTCATTCCAAAACCGAGCAAACAGAAACTATTTGTGCCAAAACATGCCAAA
>JAZRYS010000155.1:0-12787 GCA_045600865.1 Candidatus Aphodosoma sp. | reverse complement strand
GGTTGGAGCTTACGTTCGGAGCAAGCTCCTCACTCCTGCTCCAACCGCTAAGAAAGTGCAAAGATAATGCTTTTATCTCATTCTGACAAGTTTTTCCGTTTTTTTTCTACCATTTGTGTCTACTTTTCGTGAGTCAACACTTAGCCCTAAGACCCCCAACACCAACACACCCAGGGAAGCCAGCTACGCAAAAACGAGTGCTCCTTTTGTGGAGGGGAATGTAGAGACGTGACATGTCGCGTCTCTACTACTCGTAAGGGTCTGCCGGCGGTGGCAGTGGCTTTCGCTCGCTGTCTGCTGGCTCTTGCAGGCGGTCAAGCATATCAGTAACAGGGCAACTGTCCCGATGAGGGCAATCGCCAATCTGGCGTATCGCCATCTGAAGGGTTTGGACAGAGTTTTTAAGTTCATCTACTTGGTCTTTTAGCGGTTTCACGATAAAGGTGTCGAAGTTCTCGACAAGCCGTTCCGCATTGCTGATTTACATGATACAATTCCTGTAGAAAATATCATTGCCATGGCAAATAAAGAAATTCTGATATTTTTCATAGATTGAAATAATTGTCTGTTAAAAAAAAAATAGGTCTGTCAAAAAAAAAAATCGTGTGCGCGCGTATATAATTTTTTTTTTTTAATAGACATAGTTGCAATATTACTATATATGTAGTAAATATATATATACTATATAGGGAAGCGATTTTTTTGCGATTTTTTGGCAAAAACAAGTTCGCGTCCCTTGCAACGCGCAATCATTCAGTAGTTTATGACTTTTTTACACCGCCCACGCGCGGACAACCCATTGCCAGTTCAGAAAAAAGTCGTACCTTTGCACCGTCAAACAAGAGACAGACTCGCTGCCGGGCGGAGACAGCATTGCCGAAGCGTCTCCCATTCGTCTCCCATGCACCGTCCTATCATCGTCCTACCAAAGCCCTTTTTTCTCCCATGGGTTCCCATCTGAATGGGCGGCAATGGGAAAAAATGGGATGGCAATGGGAAAACAGAGGTAGCCGCCATGACGCTGCTACGGCTCTGCATACAGCTTCTTTCTTGCTGACGTATGTTTTGTATGTTTAAACCTTAAATCTTTATCTTTATGGCAATTATCACAGGTTTCATCCGCAAGATACGCGGATCCGCTGGGGATTTCACCTTCAGCAAGAGTCAGGGACGCACAATCGTTTCCGAGAAAATCACGTCAACCACTGACCGCAAGACAAGAGGGCAGCAGCGCAACCGTACCAGGTTCGTCAACATCCTGCACAACTATTCAGGCCTCAAGCCAATGCTCCGCAGAGCATTCGAGAACAAGGCTCCCGGAGTGAGCGACTACAACATGTTCGTCAGGCTGAACATGCAGCAACAGCCAGTCTATCTGACAAAGCATCTGGTGGAGTGTGGGGCATGTGTCGCCGCTCCGTATTCCATCTCGCAAGGCACCCTTCCTGCAATCGTAGTGACGACCGACGGCACAAATGATGTTACCGACATTGCAGTAGGTTCGCTGACAATCAACGAGCAGACCACCGTTGCGCAGTTTGCCAATGCCGTGGTGGAGAATAACGTCAGCTATAACCATGACGACCAGATTACGTTCTGCCATGTCGAGCAGCGCATCAATCCGTCAACAGGCATTCCGTATTGCATCTTCACTTCGCACAAGGTCGTTCTCGACAAGACCAACAAATCGTCGCTCCTCGCCCAGGTGCCTGCCGAGGCATTCACTGTCATTGACGGTTTCATCGGCCACGCCGAAGTGTCATGCGACTGCGCCTACGCATGGGTGCACTCCCGCTTCAACGAGCGCGATGTCAAGGTCAGCAGCCAGACCCTCCTCTGCCATAACTCCATCCTGGCGCAATATACGTCGGAGAATGCTTACCGTGCGGCAGCCAATAGCTATGGCGGCGAAAAGAAAGTATTCCTGTCGCCGGAGTAAGGCTGTAAGCCACACTATGCGGAATGTGCTTTTTTTTTGAAGAAATTTTTTTTGTTATAAGATTTGGCGGTTCCGAATATTTGTTGTACCTTTGCAGCGGGTTTGAAGCCATAGAGTAATAGGCACTATGGCTCTTTCAAAACAACTAAAAATATTTACTAATGAAAAACTTGCAAAAACTTGGAATATTGAATTGTAAGAGTGTTGAAATGGTCTCAAAAAAAGAGCCTCGGCATAATTCAGTGGCATCATATTTCAAAGTTAAGCCTGGTTCTAACACTGCGCCACGCTTAAACACAAGACTTGTAAAAATGCCAGAAGGGGTGCTGTAATGAGTTCATTTAATAAAAAATTCGAAGGCTATGCCAGCAATATAGCTACGAATGCAATTATATTCCCTGGAATTGACGTTGGAAATCTGACTGTAGAAACTCCGAGGCTTTACACTCAAAATGCCATTTGGGATACTGGTGCACAAATGACTGTAATATCATCAAAACTTGTCACAGCACTTGGCTTGAAACCTTATGGCAAGGGAACACTAACTGGCATAGGAGGAGAGAACAATGTGGAGACATATCGCATTCATGTTTTACTGCCAAATGGCTTTCTTGCCTGTGACGTTGAAGCCTATTGTAGCAATATTGAGGATGATATCCTTATAGGAATGGATATTATAGCCCTTACTGATTTCGTGATATCAAATGTTGACGGAAATACAGTTTTTATGATGAGAGCACCTTCTGAAGGCGTAAATCTGTGAATTTGCTCACCCACAAACACCACCAATGGTTAAACACCTGCGCGTTGTGGATTGCTTTCGAAGTTAGTATCTTTTCTATTATAGAACAACGGAAAGACCAACGAAAACGCAGAGCAATAGTTGTGGATTGCTTTCGAAGTTAGTATCTTTTCTATTATAGAACAACCCGTACTGCGCAACGGGCATGACTGACAGAGTTGTGGATTGCTTTCGAAGTTAGTATCTTTTCTATTATAGAACAACCACTCTGCAAGAATATGAGTGTGGATTGAGGTTGTGGATTGCTTTCGAAGTTAGTATCTTTTCTATTATAGAACAACCTCTTGGTCGATATTGGAAAGCTCAGACTGCGTTGTGGATTGCTTTCGAAGTTAGTATCTTTTCTATTATAGAACAACCAGACGTTCTGACCTTTCATTTATAAATTCGTTGTGGATTGCTTTCGAAGTTAGTATCTTTTCTATTATAGAACAACCAACTCGCTCAAAAATCTGACGACATTGTCGGTTGTGGATTGCTTTCGAAGTTAGTATCTTTTCTATTATAGAACAACCTTAGCCGTTGGCTGTTGGCGACAGAGAGAGTTGTGGATTGCTTTCGAAGTTAGTATCTTTTCTATTATAGAACAACTTTTAGTCATAGTGGTATCCTGAGTAGCGCGTTGTGGATTGCTTTCGAAGTTAGTATCTTTTCTATTATAGAACAACCACCCACAGAGCCTAACAATCTCGCCACGGTTGTGGATTGCTTTCGAAGTTAGTATCTTTTCTATTATAGAACAACACATAGTTTTTGCGATTAGAAAAAGTTATTGTTGTGGATTGCTTTCGAAGTTAGTATCTTTTCTATTATAGAACAACTAATTACCTTCAAGTTGACGCAAGCCGCCTGTTGTGGATTGCTTTCGAAGTTAGTATCTTTTCTATTATAGAACAACAAACTTGGCAGCATCAGGATAATGAGGTGCGTTGTGGATTGCTTTCGAAGTTAGTATCTTTTCTATTATAGAACAACAGAGAACGTTTGGCATCATCAGCTTGAAGTGTTGTGGATTGCTTTCGAAGTTAGTATCTTTTCTATTATAGAACAACTCGTTATATGTATTGTTCTATGCCACAACAAATTATCTGTTGTTCTATAAATTAAAAATGCAGCCTGCAAAGGCTGCATTTTTATCTTTTGACACCAAAAAATTATTTCAAAACAATTCCAGTTGCTGCACAGGCTTTTCCAATGGCTTTGGCTTATTGCAATCGAACAATTCCATGTCGCCAAACTGCTTGTCTGTTATCCTCATTATGCCGACATGTCCTTCGGATGGCAAAATCCTCTTCACCCGTTTGATGTGAACGTCCGCATTCTCGGCGCTCATGCAATGCCTCATGTATATGGAAAACTGGAACATGGTGAAACCGTCGCTGACCAAAGCTTTGCGAAAGTCAGTATATGCCTTCTTCTGCTTTTTTGTCTCGGTTGGCAAGTCGAAGAACACCATTACCCACATTATCCTATATGCATTGAAGCGTTCGTCATTGCTCATAGTTCAGGATATATAATCTTTCTTGACACGCCCTCGAAGCATTTCTGCACAGAATATGCCGTTGTCTGTGCCGCAACACTCAGCGGGCTTGTATGCCCGTCAATATTAACGTCCACAATTGCCAAGCCAAGCAGTTCGCGCTTCAGATTCACGGTCATTTCTGAATAATCTCCGCCTCTGTCAACAATCTCAACGACCTTCATGTCAACGTATGGGCGGTATGGCTCCATGATGTCGTCTGCCAGACAATAAGCATTGTATCTGTTATGGTGATGAATGCCTAATGTCGGCAACAGTCCGGCAACTGCCAATGACCGTGCCACGATTGCCCTCACGATTGCATATCCGTAGTTGAGCAGATTGTTTGGCGGAGCCTCTTCCTGCCCTCTAATGAAACCATCTATTCCAGTGAAAAGGTTTTTCCAGTAATATGCCGCCGCACGTCCTTCAAGATTGTCAGCATCGCCTGAACGGACGTTTCTTGACCATTCCAACATATTGCCATTCTTTGCCCCTACACTTTCGAGTACTTTTGCCTGATTGCGTATTTTCTGGATTACAGTCTGTTGCCACATCTGCTTGCGCAGAGGTTCCGAGGCATTTAGCTGTTCCCGAAATCTCTCGTTTTGCAAGGTGTTGGAATCAAGACACATCTGCAATCCTATGGGCATGTGTCGCGAGTCGCACGTGACTATGGCGCATTTGCCCTCGGTCAGTGCAGCCAGCAGCCCTTGTGTGATGGTGATTCGTTCGTTATCCAGCACAATAACGCCAATGTCTTCTATCGGGATGGTGGTGAATGCCTCTTTCTTGAACTTCTCGCTCAAAGTATCATTCTTTTCCACCTCTGGCAGACGGAGTACTAACTGCCCGTCTCTTAGCGACAGGTATGCGGGATTCTGAAAACAGACTGTTCGCTTTATCATTTGAATTCTATTCCATTTGTGGTTATCTCAAAATCAATGCCTTCTACTATGAAATTGCAACTGTCAGCAGTTAATTTCAATCGATGTTGGTTTTTAGTCGAATCAAATGTTGGTTCACCATCTATTTTAAGTCCTTCTTTTGATATTTTTTCATTACTTCTTGCTTCCAAACTATTTTGTAAGTAAAGTATCTCAGAACCTGTCTTGTTAAATTTATAAACAACGAACAATCTCTTGTTCAATTGATTTTGATTCAGTTCTCTTATGTCGTCAACCTTGTCATCTATCATAAGAACATGTGTTCCTGTCTTTAATACGTACTTCAACTTATAATCTATACCATTATATTCCATTCTTGCATAGTTCGCTTTGTTGCAAAGTTCGGCAACACTTTTGACTCTCATTTGAGCCACTTCAAAATAGTTCACAAAGGCCATTTTGCGTTTTATCTTGCCTTTCTTTTCTCCTTCATACACAAGGCAGAGATAATTGCCGTCGTTTTGTGCATAGACATGGTTTTTATATGGTATTGCTGACTTGTATGTCTGTTTTCTTATAGACAAAGCTTTTTGCATGGTGAAGAAACCCATTCCAGCCTTTACTTTGCATCTGACATGTCTGATAGGTCTTAATTTCCTGCCATTCTTATCTTCTTTTACTTCTTTGCCTGTTTGGTCAATCATGTATATTTCACTATTGATGGCATCAGCAAATTTCACTCCTTCTGACATTTTCTTATCAATAGCAGTTTTAACGCTTCTGCGGACATTTGGATCTACTATGATGTCAATATCTTCGTATTTGGCTAACGAGTTCAAAAGAACACGAACAACCATTGTGACAACTTCATTACCCTCCTTGTCTTTCTCATAGACGTATTGCCCATTTTGCATCATTATCTCCCCATCGTTGTCAGTAAGAGGGTACTTAATAGCACCAAAGTAAGTTTCCTTATGCAATCTTCCTCTGATAGCATCACCGGTCATATACCTGACATTGCCATTCTCGTCTTTTTTAATCTTACCACGGACACGTATCTTCTTCTTTGTCGGAGTCAATGCTCTGTCTTTTGAATCATGACGAATAAGAATATTGTCTTCGATGAACTCTGCCACTTCGCCTACGCCATGTATGTTGCATTGTTTTTTCCAAGCTCCAAATTCCTTCTCTTCTTTATCAATATCATAACTCAGTTCAGATATCTTTTTTGGATTAGTTTCTCCTTTTAATAATTCTTTCTTTTCTTCAATATCATAGAACAACTCAAGCATACGGTCTCTCTTCTTGTTCGTTGGTATCAACGTAAGCATGGTTGCATCTATGGCATGGTGAGAATGTTTGTCGCGGCTTTTCTTTTCCTCGATATCCTGTATCCCGAATGCTTTGCGGAAGTTGGCAGTCATGTTGCCTCGTTGCACTTCGACTTTCGAGAAGACTGTCTTAAGGAAATGGAATGCGTATTTGGATATGATTCGTGTATCAACCAACTGGCTGTTTCTGAAACCTTCACCGACCTTGTCTCGCTCCATCAGAAAACGGCTAACCTTGTCGTTCCAGTAATCATATTCCATACGCCACAGGTGTTGCTGACGAACACATTGATTCTTACGGTCAGTTCCTGCAGCAGCCTTCTTGGATTCACCTTTCCAGAACTCTATAAGTTCTTTCATTGCATTTCTTCTTTCTATCCAAGGTTGGATTCGCATCTTGATTGCCTCGAAATCATTTCCCAATTCAGAAGGAATCCGGTTCTTCTTGACGTTTCTGTTGTAATCTGCTTCGCATATTGTCTTGTTTGCGAGAGAGTCATCAAAACAGAGACTTCTTGGAATAGTGTGTTCTATGTCATATTTGGTGTTGTCGAACAATTCAGACAAACGTATCGGATTGCCTGTATAGATACTCTTGCAGTTCTGCTCAAGCCAGAGACTGTATTTTGTAAGATCTTTGCCATATTGAGCATCCTTGGATTTGAGCTCCTTGACATGCTTTTGCAGTGCCTTTAGGTTTTCACAGTTCTTGTCAAGCATTGCCTGCTCGAGCAGCAGTCTGCATTTCTGGATGTCTGTTTCGTTGATAACCCTGCCAGGAAATAGTTCTTCCATTCTTTTCCGCATGACAGCATTCTCTGTCTCTCGTTCACGTTGGTAAGTCTCGATTGCCCATCTTGCGTTTGCATCGTTCAACTCACGAGCCATCTCTACTACCACTCTGGTGTCTTCATCTATCTTGCCATCCAGAATCAGTTGATTGATATGCCGTCTCAGCGTGTGAAGTACCCTCATGACCATTGGATTCTTGAATACGTCTGTTGCTGGAGAGCCCAATAGCTTCTTTGACAGCAGCATTCCATTATGCATGACGTTTTTCTCTTTCTGAGGAGCATAGATGTTTATTGCTGAAGGATGGTACAATACCTCTGCAATCTTGCATTTGTAGTTCTTTTTAATGGAATTACAATATTGCTCTTCGAGGAAAGAGGCAATGCCATCAGTCAGTTTAGGTACTTTTGCATATTCTTTGTCCTTGCTATTCAGGCACTTCTGATATAATATTGCCGCACCATCCAGCATGTCCTTCTGTTCCTGCTCGCTGAGCCTTTTCCAGCCTTCTTTCGTCAACATTTCAAAGGCAGTGTCCTTGATTTCTTTCCTGTCGTTATCGTCCAAGACATAATCCCCATCTTTGTAGATGTCTTTCTCCTCTTCGGACAATACTTTGTATTTGGCAATCATTTCATTCGCCAACTTTACGCTTCTTCTCGTCCTGTCAGTCTCATACTTGATGCCTTCGTATGAGTCGAGCATGATGTTTTTCTCCTTTTCCCAGACATCCTCTCCAACAATATCAGCCACCTTTGCCCAGAGAACAGCATCAGTATAGATCATTCCTTCACGCAAAACACGATTGATGTTGTTTATTGCTTTCAGACTGAGATTTGAATAACCTTCGCCCATTGCACCCCATAGACGTACCATTTTCTTTCCGAAATCTGATTTGTCTTCTACGTCAATGTGATGCTCAACAAATTCCAGCACTTCATCAGCGTCTTCTGCCTCAAAACATTTATGCCACAGTTCTTCATAATTGTATGTTTTGACAGCTTGCCGGATGCTGTTGCCTTTCACTGTTGCTGTTTCCCAATTCTCGCCGAGAAGAGTCTTTAACTTGTTTACTACAGGACAACCTGATACTACAGTCTTGTCTTTGTAGTTCAACTTATATAACTCGCCTTTTTCTTTCTTCAGGTGTTTGGTTATATCTTCGAATTTGAAGGTCTTTTTCGCTCTTGTGAATACGGTATTGAACAGATTTTCCTTCTCTTCGAGTGTCAATTCTTTCTCTTCGCCATGCTCGCTTGTGGTGTATCGGATGTTGTTTATCAGCGACCATGCCCTGAATACCTCGAATTCAGGTCTGCTCAAAGGACAACGTGTTTTGTTCTTTTCAAGAGTGCACTTGCCGACAGTGCCTTTCTGCGAGCGTAAAGGACGTTTGAAGAAGATGCTTCCTTCGCCTTTCTTTTTGCTTAGAATTGCCTTTCCAAATCCTTCGGTAGCATCAATTTCCTGCGTTTCGAATATGGTTTTCACCTCTTTCTCATACAGATCTCGTACTGCTTGGAAATCAGTATTCGCTCTTACCCTTATTCCTTCTCGTTCCATCTTGGCGAAAGCGCATCCTGCAGTAGGACAATGGTTCAAGTCCATGTACTCCTGCAACTTTCCGCATTTCTTCAACTCGGATTTCTCCATGCTCTCTGCCAAATCTTCACCTTCTTGTTCATTCTCCTGCTCGTTGATGGTTTCACCTTTGCTTGACTTGAAACCTCTGTGCTGTGCAATATGGTATAACGCACGGCCTAATTTATAGCGTTCTGTCTGATTGGTTAAATCTATTTTATGTGTGGCAAGTTCTTCTCTCAACTGGTATGGTGAGGTGTAGTCTGGTTTCCCGTCACAATTGAAGTCAAGCCTGACCCATTTCTCGAAGTGGTCAGCCCAGATAGGATATTCACGGTGCATGTCTCGTGTTTTGTCGTATGTCGTCCATCTTTCCAGGTCCTCTTTGCTCAACGGACAATATCCGTATTCAATCAAAACCTCCAGTGTGCGCCATATCCTGTAACGTCTTGCCTGGTTCAGTCTTCTGGATGAACGATGTGATCTTCTCTCGGCTGCGCGTGAAAATTCGCCTGTCTTGTCAACGCCTACACCCGCTTCGAATATCACGGAAGTGAAAAAATCGAGCTGTTCTGATACTTTTCCTTCAACGTCTGTATCCCTAATGCTTAACCCTATTGAACTGGTTCCCAAATCAATACCTAAAACTTTACCTGCCATATAATAATTTTTTGTTTTTTTCTTTGTCACGTCAGAAAATCTTACTACCTTTGCACTCGAAAAAGATACTAAGTGAAAGACTTTTCACAACAAGGCTATAAGCCGAAGAATCTCTAAGCTCTGCGCTCCGTGCGTGGAGCTGTTTTTTTCGACTGCAAAGTTACGAAAAATAATTGTTTTGAGCGATATGATTGTCCGTAAATTTTCATGTGGTCATTCACTCAGTTTAATTATGGCGAATTCGCCATAATTAAAACCAGCGTTACAAAGAGTCCTTCTCATCAATCTCTTTTGGCTTCTGCCCTTCAAAGAAGCGTTTTGCACTCAATGGTGAAACTACTGATTTTCCTGTCTTTGCCTCAAGTTCTTTGCGGGCGACACGAGCGACGTTGCCGCCTTCGGCAGCACATTGCATGTTGTCTTCGAGGGTCTGCGGGTCTTTTGCCTTGGTGATGCTGGTGGTGGAGAGTTCCGCCAGCATGTTCAATACAAGTTCCTCGTTGGTCATGTTGTCGCGAAGGTTTTCTTTCTTAAGTCCTTTGAGCTGCTTGTATTGCTTTGCGGTTCTCCCTGCCCAAGCCTGATAGATTATGTCTGTGAGTGTGGCATATTGCGTTCCTTCCTGAACATTATGGAGTTTCCACTGGTCTGTTAGATCCTTGCGTATCTCGATGCTTTTGAGACGTTGGTTTATCCAGTTATCGCTGTAGCCAAGACGTTTGTAGTCTTCGAGTGCCTGGTTGATGCTGAGTTCTGGGTCTGCCAACTGGTCAAGACGTTGAGCAGCAACTTCTGCCATCCATAGTTTGAATGGCTCTGCCTTTGGCGATGGTATAGACTGAATAAGTCTAAAAAGTTGTTCAGTAGTGGCGACATCAGTGAGACGCAATTTGCCATCCGCAGCAAGCATTTTCAAAGCGTGACAACTTGTCACGGTTTCATTTCCTTCTTGTTTTAATCTTTGTTTCAACTTACGCCAATAGGCTTGAGGATCTTTACTATCTGTAAGGACAGCAACCACATCAACAATAGAGAAATACCATTGTTCTTCCTCTTCGTTCCATGCTGTTCGCACTTGTCTTGTCTCAAATAGTTTAATTTCAGTTTTGTTCGTCATATTGCTTCGTTTTGTTGTTTTAACACTGAAAAATGCAGAAAATCACTGTGCCGCTATCACGTTGAAGGAGACGAGGTCTTCCTGGCCGAGGTTGCTTATGCTGTGGCTACGTCCCTTGGGACAGTAGTGCACCATGCCGGGGGTATAGATCAATGTCGTGCTGTCCATCCTGACGGTGGCTGTGCCTTGCAGCACATACACTATCTCCATGTCTGTCTCGTGGGTGTGATAGCCTACGCTGGAGCCTGGGGGCACTATGCTGTAAATGGCTTTGTTGTCGCCGAGAGGTGCCATCTTCGACAGCACCATGTTGTCGCCTCCTTTGTAGTTGTAAACGGTGTCTGTCTCCATGCTGTTGAAATCGACCGTGACATTCACCAGTTCTGACGGGTCGGTGTCTATTGTTGGCTGTTCAACATCTTTCGCCTTGTCGTTGCAACTTGCGAGTATGAATGCTGCTACAATCGATGATATCAAATACGCTTTTTTCATATTGACTTGATGATTTAATTTTTAATCGAATTTATTTTGCCATGTCCGAAAAAGTTTGTACCTTTGCAGCCGATTTCTGACACGTTGTCGGGTCATGCGGCATTGGCGGAATTGGTAGACGTTCCAGACTTAGGATCTGGTGCCTTCGGGCGTGGGGGTTCGAGTCCCTTATGCCGTACGAAATGAGAGGGTTTCATGGTGAAACTCTCTCTTATTTTATCTTGTCTGGATTCTTGCTCACGAAATCTTTCCACGAGGAGTAGTGCCTGCCATCGACTTCCGGACGGGACTTCTGGATGTAGTGGCAATAGGCTGCCCCGAGGGCGTCTGTGGCGTCAAGATGCGCTGGCATATCGTCGGCTGGCAGGTGGAGCAGCCGCTGAAGCATACCTGCCACCTGCTCCTTGCTGGCTGAGCCGTTGCCGGTTATGGCCATCTTTATCTTGAGCGGTGCGTATTCGTGAATGGGTATCTGCCGCTGCATGGCTGCTGCTATGGCAACGCCCTGCGCACGGCCGAGCTTGAGCATGGACTGTACGTTCTTGCCGAAGAATGGCGCCTCGATGGCCATCTCGTCGGGCAGGTAGGTCTCGATGACACGTGTTATCTCGGTGAAGATGGTGTTGAGCGTCAGGTAGGGGTCGGTTATGCGGTGAAGGTCGATCACGCCATGCGCGACGAAACTGGCTTTCCGCCCGACAACGCTTATCACTCCGTAGCCCATATAGTTCGTTCCTGGGTCAACGCCTAATATTATTGTCTCTGTCTGATTCATAATGAATTTGCTATATTCACCATTGCAACGGCCATGACTGCTGCTGTCTCTGTGCGGAGGCGGCTTTCGCCAAGGGATATGCCTCTGCCGCCGTGTTTCATGACCTTTTCAATCTCTTCGGGCGAGAAGTCTCCCTCCGGTCCTATCATGACGGTTATGTCATTGCCCTGGCTGACAATCTGTGGCAGGTATTCTTTGGCATATCCCTCTTCGCAATGGGCTATCATGAGTTGTGTGTTGCCGGCTTTTTTCAGGAAATCATCGAACCTGGTCATCTCATCGACTATGGCCAGCCTTGCCTTCCTGCTCTGTTTGGAGGCTGATATGACTATCTTCTCTAATCTGTCGCGTTTCACTATTTTCCTTTCTGAATGGTCGCACAGCAGGGGGATTATGCGGTCAACACCTATCTCGACGGCTTTCTCGACGAACCATTCAAAGCGGTCGATGTTTTTCGTTGGGGCAACGGCCATTGTGAGGTGATAGGGGTGTGTGCCGTAGTTGTCGCATGTCTCGGTTATCTGGACTTCCGTGCGTTTTGGGTGTGCGGAGGTTATGCGGCAGAGGAAGAGTCGTCCCATGCCGTCTATCACCTCTATCTCGTCGCCTACAATGTGCCGCATCACCTTGATGCAGTGTTGCGACTCCTCCTCACCGAGGGTCAGTGTCTTTTCAATATCTCTCTCGTAGAAGATATCCATTACAATAATTGATAATTGATAATTGATAATTAACTCAAGGCCCTAAGTAGGGACGACACATTTATTTTCACCGTATGTGTTATTTAATTCTGTCGTACCTACGGCACTCTATTAACGTATTGACCATCTTTACACAGGGCTCACACCCTGCGCTATACTCTTTCGCCCTTTCAAGGCTTTTTTGGTCTCGT
>JAZRYS010000154.1:0-1368 GCA_045600865.1 Candidatus Aphodosoma sp. | reverse complement strand
ACAATGTCGATGATCATTCCCCAAATACGTTCCGTTACGGTAAGTTCAGCGGAGTTTCGCGTCACTTCGCGGAAGAGTCCGCCGATAGTCTCATAAGAAGAGAATCGTCTTGCCGTAGCAAGTATGTTGTACTGCATGGCGGTGATTGCGGTGCATGCAATCTGCGAAGCGAAGTTACGCACCTGATACTTACCAAGACCGAGATTCCCTTTGCTATCCTTGAATACGACTTCCAGAGACCAACGCATGGAATAGATGCGGTAGGCTTCCTTGAAATCAAGCTTAGTGTTAGTTGTAATCAGTGCGTTCCAGTCAGACTTCTTATTTCTTTTGGTAAAGAACAAGCGTACCTTACGACCAGCGAACTCAACATCTACGGTAACGTAGTAGCAACCAAGACTACGGCAGTACTTGCGCCCCTTCTTGGGATGTTCGAAAAGAGCGACAAGCGCCTTGGCGGTATAGTCCTTGCGGTTGTAGTAGTACTTTGACTTGCCCATCTTAATCATGCCAAGGTAGTGACACTTGATATGGCGGGAGGTAACGAACTTGATGACCTCTGCACATGCGAACCAGCTATCTGCAAGGATGTAGTTGAAGTGTATCTTTCTGGAAATAAGACGCTTTATCATCTCAATCATGAGCGTAATCTTGCTCTCGTCATACTCCTTGATACGCTTTGCAGTATGACTTTCCTCCTTGCGTTCCTTGGTGAATCGGGCATCAAGCTGCTTCTGCTTCAGTCTGTACGTACCGTTCTTGCCCTTTTCGCCGACAAGGCAGAAGGCCATGAGCATCTGAGTGGGTCCATCCGTAATACCGAGGGACAGACCCTTGGAGCCGAGAATCATCTTGTGCTCAACGTGGGAGAACACCTTCCCGATCATCTCCGTTTGGATACCACGCTTCGGATAGTCAGTATCGTCAACCATGAGACATACAGGAGTTTTGTCATCCCTCTCCGTGTTTGCCAGAGTCTTGCGCCAGAGCTGGGTTGTGATATTAATGAGGATGTTGCGCCAGTCGTAGTCCTCTCTCGAAAGAAAACGATAAAACACGTCCTTGCCACAGTCAGCAATGCCGCATAGGGCCGAAGTAGAATAGTTAAACGCATTCTTTATCATGAAACAAGGAAACAACAACAATAGCTGCAGCACCTGTAACTGCGAGTATTTGCAATTGCATCTGCTTTCCTCTCCGAAGAGTCTTTTCTCCGAGAGATTCAACGTACGTGTTATGTCCATTATCTTGTTCATTGCACTCGTGGCATCATTTTCTTTGAAATATTTGCCGATTTCTGAAATTAAATTCGTACCTTTGCTCATGGGTATGGAAGTATTTGTAATTTGTTTTTTAGCCACTACAAAT
>JAZRYS010000153.1:0-7637 GCA_045600865.1 Candidatus Aphodosoma sp. | reverse complement strand
TTTAGAGTATGACGGGTTGCTGCCCATCACGGCCATCCACAACGCCTGAGTAACCTCCGTCTCGCCTATATAGTAGTCGTTCAACGTCACGCTGTGCACCGGTTTCTCGTCAGAGCCTCCACTTTCTGACCCCATCTGGAACGTGCCGCCATCAACCATTATCAAATTATACTTGACTCCATTTACATTCAGAACTGTCTTTCCTGACTCGATTGTCACAGATACAGAAGTTTCAGAACAAATCAACATATTTGCACCCTCATCCACCTGCGACAGGAAAGTCTCGTTTTTGCATGAGACAAACATTGCAACAGCAACGGCCAATAATATCATCTTTTTCATATTCGTCAGAATTTAATACCTATTTTCACGTAGCCTGTATGATTTCCCAAAAATTCATATCCTGTACTCAGTCTGAACATCCCCGCCTCAAAACCAAAGCCTGTCTTTGCATAGAGGCCTATCATACTATACATGGTTGTTGAATTGATGCCAATCGCTCCATAGTCACAGCCCAATGCCAGATCGAACATTGGGAAAACATTTCCTCTTGTCGGTATGAATAAAGTGGTGTTGAAATATAGCGTTGCCAACAAGTTATAGTCTTCAATCGCAGCATTCATAAACGAGTGTATGCCCAGACCTGCACCGAGGTGACAATAAGGTTTAAGCCTGCTGCCCAGCACAATGTCAGCACCAACGCCACCATGGCTTGCCATGAAGTTGGAGTTTAGGTCAAACGTCCCCTCAAAATGTTTTTGGTAAGCAGCCGGACGTTCGTGCTTTGCTTCGTCACTGCCAGCAACATGCTGTCTATGTTCCGACCCATTTTCTTGCAGCTGTCCTTTTATTTCAGACGTCATCATTTCGGCCACCACGACATTTTCACTGCGCTCCTTGAATCCTTGTTTCTGTACCTGTACACTGTGTTCTCCCACAAGCACCTCATTCAGAATCAGTGGAGACTCACCGACCAGTTTCCCATCGAGATACACCTTTGCCCCTATCGGGGATATGTCAACCTCCAACGAGCCGTAGATTGCCACTGGGGCAGGCAGTTCAATCGTTCCCCCAAAAGAGCTGTTGATGTTTCTGACAACAGATTGTGACCTGTGATTCGGCTTGCGCGTCTCGAAAGTATATTCCCCGTATTCCAAGTCAACAGATACAGAACCTGCACCCTTTCTTTCATCATTCACCCATATCTCAGCATCATTTGCCACTGTCAGATTCACAGTAGCAAAATTCGCAACCATATTAGGCTCGACATTGGTCACGGTGTTGTCGTTCACCACCACCTGCTCACGGTAAGGCAGATAGAGCTGCCTTGTCACCCTTATGTCATGTCTTCCACTGGCCAAAGGTTGAGATTTCACAGGAGCCTCGCCAACCTTTGTATTGTCGATATAGACCACTGCTCCTGCTGGTCCCTTTACTTCTATCCAGCCAAAGGCAGGTTGCAGTGTGACGGTTTTTTCGACTTTCTCCTGAGCGATGGTGACAATTCCAACCTCTGGATGATAATTCTTGGCAGAGATGCGGTATTCATGCTGGCCAAGCGACAGTTTTTTGCGCACGCTGCCAGCCTCGCCTGTCACCACATCTCCGTCAATCTCCACCATGGCATCTGCAGGCTCGTAGGTCAGCACGAGATATTGAGAAGTGGATTGCTGTCGCACCACCTGTTCGACTGTGCCAGACCTCAGTTTCATTATATACGTGCGGGCAGGCTGCAGAGCCTCGGGGAAGACATAGTCGCGCAGTATGCCCAACTGATTGTGGGCTATGGTTATCCTGCGCAGGTTGGCAGGGACATATACCCATATCTCGCCTGCATGATTCTCCTCCACCTTGGCAATGCCGACTGACCCTCCGTCAATGGTAAAGCCCTTCTGCAATGTCTCAATTTTCAGCAGTGCACACGGATTGCCGTTGTCGTCAATCACCTTGGTATCCTCGTTGCTGGCCGTCTGGTCGTGGAGGTTGAGCTCAAAATCAGTAATCGTCATCTGCTGGCCAGACATTGCCGCAGACAGCAGACACATCAGTAATATAAACAGCTGTTTTTTCATTTGTTTATTTCTATTCCGTTTTTAGGGTCCGAAGGACAGATAGGGTGTTCAAAAATGGAATTATTTCGCCACCTACGGGGCTCTGATATACTGCCGGATATGTGCGGACGGCTCAAGTATATGCTTACACCACGACGCGACACAGCAATCATCATATATCTGTGACGCCGCATTTTTGTTGACAACCTCGTAAATTGCGCTGCAAAGTTACGATTTTCTGATGACATAGCCAAACGAAATCGTCATTTTTTCTTTTTGGCATAACTTGCTATCGACAGCTGCTTCTGCTCCTCGGATGTGTAGCGCTCCAGCAGGGGGTTATCCACCGCAAGCGACTGCACGCTGGCGAAAGTCTCGCGGCCTTCGCCACGTTTGTGCACCAACGCAAGGCCACATGCCTCCTCTCTGCGGAAACAAAGCTTATTCCCCTCATTCACACGCAGTTCAAAACCATTTAGCACCTGAGAGAGCAAGATGTCGTTCTTGCCGTCAAGCACGAACTCGCAATATTTGCACAACACTCTCGGCGATTTCACAGGACCTGTCTGACGGCATGCAATGAGTTCAATTCTGTCGCCAGGGCTGAAGAGTCCAGACGTCTTGAGCAGACAGCAGGAGAGTTGCGACAGCGGTGTGTCTGCATTCAGTTCCAGCCCTGCGACGTCGATGTCTGTCACCAGCCACTCACCCTCCAGATGATATCCAATCGACGGCAAAGTGCCGAACGAGACGATGTACGGTGCGACGACACAGGCGAACCTGTCATCGTATGTCACATAAACTGCCGTCTGCAGCAGGTTGCACCCCTGAAAGCGGGTATAATCCGACTGACGGCCGGTCTTGCCCTGGAAATTGTCCTTCAGGGCATCTTTCATCGTGCCATACGTGTTGATGATGTTGCGCAACTTCAGACGGTTGGTCTGTTGCGACAATGTACGTGGATTGCGCACTCTGTTTGGTCTTGAACAAAGGAATGTCTGACCGTTGTAGCTACGGAAAACTCCGTCATCCATTATTCCCGAAAGGGAACCATCAGGTTTTACTCTTGCCATAATCTATAATTAGTCTTTAATACATTCGTTCAGCATACGTCCAACCACAACCGATGTACCGTTGAAAAAACTGAAATGTAACTACAAATACACCTTTAATGCCCCACACGTAATGGGGGATTAATGGGACGTTAATGGGACGTTAATGGGACATACATCAGAGCATCAACGTATTTGGATACTACCTTCATATAAGGTTGACCCTTGCATGTTTCCTTGTTTCTTGTCTTGCTTTTTCAGGTTACTGCCAAAAGCAAGACAAGCCGTAGCCGGTGTCACGGCCATCAGGACTACAGATTTAGTTGGACTTCACCTTCCAATCCTTGACTGCAAGCTTCGTCATGTCGAAACGTATGCCGACTTTCACGACCTTGCGGCCGTCGGTGGTGTATGGCACGCCATAGTCGCCGCTCTCAATCTGTTTCAAGGCTGACAAAGGTGTACCATGCAGTTTCAGCTCCATAACATATATTGTATCGGGCATCTTTATCAGTATGTCTATGCGACCCTTGATGCACTTCACCTGCGTGCGGACATAGACGTTGAGCATCGAGAAGATGATATAGAACGTCCACTCGTAGAAGCCTTCGGCCGTCGATACCTCCTCAAGCTTCTTCTTGAACCCCTCGATGTATGGCAAGCCTGCAATGTAGGCTTTCATCTCGCGAAGAGCCAGTTCGATGTCGTTCTTGCGGAGAGCCTGCCAGAACTTCATGGCAAAACCCACTTGCGTGCTGGCATTTTCCATGCCGAGATATGTCTGCATCAAGCCTTTGATGAAACCAGTCCTCACCTCTAAATTAGGAAAATCCAGGGTATATATATATGTTTCAGGGTCATAATCCTTGATTGTCAGGTATCCACTTTGATAAAGCATAGGCAAAGCACTGGTCATTGCCTCTGTCGGCACGTCAAAGCCATCGGCTGGTGCCAGCATCCGCTCAAGGGTTGTGATGTCGGTCTTGTACTTTTGCATCACCTGAAATATAAAGGACGGCGTGGCAGTCTTGAACCAGTAATCCTCCATCTCCTGGTCGGAGAATGCATTCAGAAGACTGTATGGATTATACACAGCCACTTTTGCCTTTGTGAAGTAATAGCCGTCATAATGCTTGCGAAGCATTTCGCGTGTCTCGTCATAGCCGATGCCCATCGTGCTGCCGAGTCGCTCGATGTCAGGACGAAACACAGTGTCTAATTCCTCGTCCGTGAAACCTGTAAGGGCAGCAAACTGCGGCAGCATCGATATGTTTTTCAGGTTGTTGAGCGTCGAGAATATGCTCAGTTGCGAGAACTTGGTAATGCCAGTTATGAAAGTGAACCGCTCGTATGCCGAACAAGCCTTTATTGGGGTGTAGAATTCCTGCATTATCGTGCGGGTCTCCTCCAAGAGTTTTGAATCTCCCAGCTTGCCAAGCAGGGGTGCGTCATATTCATCGAATATCAGCACCACGCCAAGACCTGTCTGTTTGTAGGCGCGTTTTATCAAGCCTGAAAGCCTTGCTCCTGGAGTTCGCTCCTTTTCATTTCTACCATAAATCTCCTCATAAACATCCAGCTGCAGCCCTATTCTCGGCTGTATCTCTTCTATCGGCAAGTCCTTTACCTCCGACAGATTGAAATGGAAGACTGGATATTTCACCCATTCCTTGGTATGTTCCGCTATGGCAAGGCCCTCGAACAGTTCCTTGCGTCCCTCGAAATACGCCTGCAGTGTCGAGGTCAGAAGTGTCTTCCCGAACCTGCGTGGACGGCTCAGGAATATCCAGTCGGACAGATTTATCATCCGCCAGATAAGTTCCGTCTTGTCAACATAAAGTTCTCCCTGTTTCCTGATTTTGACGAAATCGTCATTCCCCACAGGGTATTTCCTTGTCCAGATTTCTTCCATAACTTCAATCATTTCAAATTGGCCACAAAGGTAAGAATATATTTTGAGACTACAAAATGTTTACGCAAGATTTTTCAAGTCCCTTTGTATTGCATTTCTCTGCAAAAGCCATCAAAGGCAAAAGATGGCGTTGATAATCCGTTTCACTCCATACATTTTCTTTCAACAATTTGTCATACATCACATATTTTCGGACAAACCTCTTTTTACTCCGTCCGTTCAGCAATATCTTATGTGGATATAATCTATAGCCCAGAAAAGATGTTCCTTGCAGTACATTATTATACACTACTGGTTTCAGAGTCAGTTCAAGGTTTTCCCTGGCATATTCCTCAATCGCCTCAACTGTTCTACGAACCTCACGTTTGTTCATACCGAACACCAGAAAATCATCCATATACCGCACATATTCCTTTACCTTCAACACCTCTTTCACGTAATGGTCCATTCCAGACAGATAAAAATTGGCGAAATACTGACTTGTCAGATTGCCTATAGGCAATCCCCGACCTTCATCCGTCTCATAACTGTCGATAATCCTGTACATCAGCAACAGCACATCTGCATCCTTTATCACCCTGGCCAGATTCCTTTTCAACGTTTGATGGCACACTGTGTCAAAATATTTTCTGAAGTCACATTTTGCCACAAACCTGAAATGTCTCATTGCCGCATTTGCCCTTTTCAACGCCTTATACTGACCCTTTTCCTTTCTTGTGGCGTATGTAGTTTCAATCAGTTGCCTCTCGAAAATGTCATGACAGACATTCATCACTGCATGGTGCATCACCCTTTCGTCGAAACTTGCAGCACATATCTTCCTTAGTTTCGGGTCTGTAATCCAGAAGTAATGATACCTGCCAATCTCGAAAGTACCTTCCGACAGTCCGGTACGCAATTCATCAAGTTTCTGCCATATATTCTCAGAATATTGGATTACCTCCTCCCTGTCCTGCTTGCCCCTGAAGGCTTTGGTATATGCCAGCATCAGGTTGTCCAGGCTCAATATCCTCTCCATCAGATTCCCTGCTCTTTTCATTGCGTATTATCTCGTATAGTTGCAAGAACTCCCTGCCGAACCTTTCTATTTTTCCTTTCCCAATACCCCTTATTTTCAATAGGTTCTGTTCTGTTATCTCTTCTATGTCCGTCGTCATTGAAGCCAGTTCGGAATTGGTGAATATGGCATATACAGGCATTCCGAGACGATTACCCAATTCCTTCCTGCATTGCCTGAGTTTGTCAAATTTGACAAACTGTTCAGGTGTCAGCACCTCTTTGTAGTCCACCTGCGACTGTTTGTTTACTGCATCTCCTGTTCCCTGTGTTTCAGCCGCATTCGGCAAATAGGTAACGCAAAACGACCAGCAATGCGTCCCGTCGCTGTTTGTCACAAACTGTTTGTCAATTGCCACGATTCTGTTGCCACGCAGCAATTTGTTCAGTTTCTCAGTCTCAGACTGGCCTTCGGCCAATGGAATATTGAATATTGCTATCTGCATAATTTCTCTCAAAATAAAAATGGGCGAAAGCGTTCGACTCACTCTACCAGCATCCGCCCATCAGGCATTGCTCTGAATGCTCGTTTTCGTTTCACAATCGCTCGAGTGAAACACGATAACAGACTGGTTACTACCTTATCTTTCTTTATTACACCATGGCAGATTATGGATTCTCCTAATTGTTTCTGGTCGTAAGCTAAAAAAGCAAGACAAGCCGAAGCCCGAGATTGTTGTTGCGGTTGTCAGGACTATTGTTGTTGCGATTAGTTGAACGGCAGTTTCTGGCATTGTTGTTCCAACTGCCACCGCGATTCACACGGTTCGACCCAGTCTTTGTCTGTCACCGTATTTTTCCGTCTTTTGAGTTTTCCGCCTCACCCCTGCCCTTTTGCGCCCTGTGGCTCCGCCCGACAGGGCACCTTTTGGCAGGGGCAGGCAGAAAACTCATTGGCATATTTCCCTTTTTCTTGTTTTCTTTTGCCTGCTTATAGGTAGTAACCTAAAAAAGCAAGACAAGCCGAAGCCCGAGATCGCTGCCGCGGTAGCCAGGACTATCGTCGTAGCGATCAGCCGAACGGCAGTGACTGGCAATGTAGTAACAACTGCCACCGCGATACACACGGTTCGACCCAGTAGAAGGCCCAGCAGGGTCAGTCTGAGATGAGGATGAATATGAGTCATACCAATCCTGACACCACTCCCATACATTGCCACTCATGTCATATAGTCCCAACTCGTTCGCCTGCTTCGTACCTACTGGGTGTGTCTTTCCTGAACTGTTGTCTGTGTACCATGCCACATCGTCTATGCTGTTGCTGCCGGAATACGTGTAGTTCCTGCTCTTGTTCCCCCCTCGTGCCGCAAATTCCCACTGTGCCTCGGTAGGCAACGCAAACCTGCGGCCTGTCATCTGGTTCAACTTGCGGATGAACTCCTGACAATCATTCCAATTTACTTCTTCCACCGGCAGATTGTCCCCTTTAGAGTATGACGGGTTGCTGCCCATCACGGCCATCCACAACGCCTGAGTAACCTCCGTCTCGCCTATATAGTAGTCGTTCAACGTCACGCTGTGCACCGGTTTCTCGTCAGAGCCTCCACTTTCTGACCCCATCTGGAA
>JAZRYS010000152.1:0-5610 GCA_045600865.1 Candidatus Aphodosoma sp. | reverse complement strand
GCATCCTTTTTAGCCTGTTGGTACTCCGACAATTGATTTTGCCAGTCTTTCAACTCTGCCTTTAAGGTTGTAATTTTATCCTTGTTGGCATTGTATTGTTGCCTATATACAGCTGCTTCATCAATACTGGAGGAGGAAATCTTCTTGATAAGTTCAGAATTTTCCCGTTCAAGAGCATCAATCTGTGATTGAATCATTGATATACGACTCTCTGCATCGCTGATTTTAGCATCAATTTCAGACGTGTTGACGGCAGATTCACTTACTGATGTTGACATTACACATTCTTTTGTATGGTTATTCACAGAACCACCACATGAAGAACACTTGTACTGAGTTGTACCTTCACCCAGTTTTGCACCATCATGACAGGTTACGCTGATAGTAACAGTTTCTACCCCCTGTAGCTTTCGCGCGTCGGTTGTTTGGTAGTAATGTTTTGAATCTGAGCCAAGGTAATAGTAATACCCTTCGTCATTGTCATTGTATTCAGACAGTCTTGCGTTCAAACTTGCCTTGAAAGCTTCCAGACTCATAGTGTAAGAGTCAAAAACGTCTTCATAAACCTCTTCTCGATGGTTCCATGACTTTGTTACATGTATCTCATAGGCATAAGCCTTGGCATATTGTCCGCTTTTGCTCTTGCTTAGAATATACGAAGTAGAGTAGTAGCTGAATGAGTAATTGAAGCCATCATTAGAATTGTTTAACTGCTGAACACGGCTACGACTCCAGCCTGCGTGATTCTCAGAGTTCTGCAGCGCAGCTTCTCTTTGAGCAGAAGAAGGGTAGAAGTTTGGATCCTTCGTGCTGATTCTGTACCAATGACTGCCATTTAGAATAGCATCATCGTCAGTAGGAGGATAGTAGTCACAAAGCGATACACTACCTTTGTCCTCACGATAGATGTACCATCTCTGAGTGTAGTACTGTCCCATTCCTTCACGAGCATAGTCGGTTGCCCATGCAGTCATATTGTAGTTTGAAAGGTTAAAAAGGTTGCTGATTGCATCCTCTCCACCTATCATGTTCAGTAAAGTCCCACCAAGATCATTCTGAACCTGATGAATAAGACTGCTATAGTTGTCAACGATATTGATGGCAGCACCGAGCTTTCCATTGAACAGGTCGCTGAACTCGCTTGTTTGAAGTAGAGCACCGGCAGCGTTGCTTGCTCCTGCGCTGGCAAGGTTAGCCCCCATTGCATAGAGATTATCAAGGTCAGCCTTCAGATTTTCCTTGGTGAAGTGGCTTGGTATCTCAGAGAAGTTATCTAATACACCTTTCCAATCCACACCACCAAGTTCTGTGAGTTTTAGTATGGCAGACAGCTCTTCATTTATTTCAAGAAAAGCAATATCCCTGAATGAAAGGGAAGAATTGGTGACTACTGATTCAAACTGATAGCATAGCATCTTAGTCTCATCACAGACCTTATATAAATAACTACCCCAATAGAGCGCATTCTGTGGACTCTTGAGCATCATTCCGGCAACAGTCCAGATTTTCGGCATTATCTTGGCTGAAACCATGTGGTAGATGCGTCGGTAGTAGTAGTTTTCTGTACTGCTTGTCCACAATCCGAGATTGGTTAAAGCTTTCCTGTCGAGAAACTTGCTTGAAAAGATGCCTGCTGTGGCAACTTCTGCTGCCTGATAATAATCATGAATCTTGCTCAACTGCTCATTGTAGTACATCTCAGTAACTGCTTCCGTATTGTATGCTGCAGCCATTGCCACAACAGTCTTGGGGTCAAAGTTGACAGAATAGTACTGTGCCCTGACTGGAAGGACTCCAGCCAGGGTAAGTACAATGAAAGATATTATGGCAAGAAATCTATTCACTTTATTTATTAGTCTTTGATTCTGTTTTCTGACAGAGCACGATAATACTTCTCACGTCTCATCTGTGCATTTTTGAGTTCCTGAATAATTACATTCAAGCCACTAATCCAATCTGCCTTGGCATACTTCCCTTCTCGTACAATGAAATCGTATAAATCCTGAGAAATATCGTCAATGGCACGGTTTCGGGTAACTTTTCTGAATCCTTTTTTGTGATTCTTCCAGTTACGATCGCAATAGTCATGAAAATGCTCATTACTACGTCTTTCCTCGTAGTCATCAAGATCGTCCCAAGTCATCCCGAAGTCTAATCCAACGCAATGAAGAGCTCTTTCTATTTCGTCAACAGTGCCTGGCATTAACCAAACCAATAAGTAAGCCTTTGGACACAAGCAAACATTGCCAATATCCTTTATATCTGTACCTTCAAGAGAGATACAGACATCTCGTTTTGCTGATTCTGACAGTTCCATGTCAACAACCAAGTCAAAAACGCTGAGTCTTCTGAATTTCATCATATTATTGTTTCTTCTTTAAATTCAATACATGTCCTGTCTTATTGACCTTCTGAGCAAATGGTAAGGACTTCCCAATGCCAGATAAATCCCAGTCACGGCAATAGGCTTCGATTGCCTCCTGATGGCTGCACCTGAGTTCTGCCTTATAGAGTTTCAAGGCTTCCTTTTCAGCACGTTCCGTTGTGTAGGTCATATAACACTCGTGTGGTTCTTCGACACCATAAACACCGCTTGTTGTGCCTCGACGAATGAATACTTCGCGGAAGAAGCTTCGCCCTTCCTTGTTTTCAAGGCGATTGATTGTGAAGATCTTCTTGCAGTCAACATCTGTCAATCCGAGGATTGCTTTGATCTCGTCGAATCGTTCACGGAATTTGCTTTGGTCAAGCAGCATCACCACATCTGAATTGTTGATGATAGCTTCCTTGACGATCGGACTACCTATGATGTCCTGGATTTCCTGAGTAACAACACCTACACTTGCCCAGAACTTACGTGCTGTTTTATAGAGATACTTGATATACTCTGCCATCATCGGTGAAGCAATCGCTTTCCATGCCTCTTCAATAACCAATACCTTACGGTTCTTCTTGATACGCATCTTCTGGATGAATACGTCCATGATGATGAGTGTTACAAGAGGGAAAAGGAGAGGGTCATCCTTGATGGAGTCAATCTCGAAAACGATGAAGGTCTCATCAAAGAGTTTTGTGTCCAGATTTTCATTCAAAGTGAGCTCGTGACTGCCTCCTTTGTAGAAGTCTTTCAACAGATAGTTATAGGATGCAAGGTCGATTCCATGAAGATTATTGTCTTTGATAATTTCTGGAATACGCTGTATGCTATATTCGTAGAAGGTGTTGAATGACAAGTTCTCGATTTTATGCAAAACAAAGTATGCATCGAAGTATTCTGTAATTACCTGTTCTATCAAGCGGTCTTCCGTCTTTGTAACTGTACCTTGAGTACCTTTCCAGATAAGCATAATCAGATTCTTCAGGAAGCCAATCTTTTCGATATTCAATTCTTCTCGTTTGATGGCAAACGGATTCATTGTAATAGGGTGCTCATCTGTGTAACTGATATATTTGCCGCCAACATACTCACAAAGTCCCTCGTATGAATTACCGGTATCGACCATGACAACATCGGTATTCTGTTCCCACATCTGACGGACTACACTGTTCATGTGGAATGACTTGCCCGAACCTGAAGGTCCGAGACAGAAGAAGTTTGAGTTATCTGTCAACTTGTTGGAGCCTTCCTTGCCACTGATGTCAATAGCAACTGGAACACCTTGGCGGTCTGTGTAGAATATCTTGAGTGGAGTGTCTTCACTGTGCTGAATCTTTTCCTTGTACATAAGGCAGGACGCAGCATCTGAAAGGGTCAGGAATCGGTCATAGTCCTGATTCATACCATAACAGTTACCGGGGAACGAATTGACAAACAGTTCAAGCTGATTGTAGGCTCGCTTACTGATATGGATGCCCATTCTTCCAAAGGCATTCTCCAGATGGTTCGTACACTTCTGAATATCTGTGTCAGGCTTTACACATACAATAATATTATAATGTGTGTAAAGGAGCTGCTTGTTTTCTCTCGCAATTATGTCTTGTACCTTCTTGATGTCTTCAACAGCAATCAGATTACTTGGATTTGGCATACTGGCATGACGGTTTTTCTTTTTGTCAAGCAATCCAAGTTCTCGTTTCTGGTTTGGCATGAAGAGCATCTGATTATACACAACAGATTCAACACCAGGAATACTGTCCACGATTGAAAGAAGGTCAACTGGCATACTGACATTGTTGACTTCTATATTTGTGTATGGTCTGATTACAGAAGGTAAATTTGTGACATCTACATCAATGAGACTATAGATCTTGCAACGGCGATCACCCATGCTGATGGTTTCGTCATCAACTTTGAAATTTGTCATTGAAACAGTCTTGTCTGCAAAGTTCATTGAGAAGTAACGGTCAACGTAGACTCTTGCTTCTTCCTTACCAAGGAATCTGGCAGAGACACCACTGTCCTTCATCTGATCGTATGCCTTGCGTATCTTAACAAGGAAATCTCGCCATTTCTTGCTGTCAAAAGACATAAGACGGCTTTTCTTGTTTTCTTGTGTAATGACAAGGTAGGTTTCACTGTCAGTGTACATGCGTCCAGTGAAATACTTGAAATACGATTCACTAAGGAACTCATGATTATTGCCCGATTCGTCCTTGAATGGCTTACGGACAAAAACATCTTGCTTATGTATAGCATAACCTTCTCCCAATGTCTGAGCGAGTGCGCTCATCAGTCGGGTAAACTCATAGTAGCTATCAATGTTGGCACTGTACTTCTGGACGGGGTTCTCTATCTTCATGATGGCAGAGTATTCGCCAGTTTTGGTATAAAGCACACCCACGCCATCGCAATCTTCCACGGAAAAGTAAATATCCTGGAATATCTTCTTGCGCTTACCCCCAGTGCCGAAGGCATAGACGGAAATCGCCATGCCGACAAGGATAGCCACGAATATGATGATTACGTATAGGATCATTCTTTCTGATTAAAAGGCAGGCTCACCTCCCACGAGAGGAAATGAGCCTACCGAAGTTCAACACTTATTATTTGTTACTCTGATATACATGATTCTTACCGGTTAATGATTACATTTTCCTCGAATAGGCATAGACAAACACTCCATGATCGTTCTTCTTGGTGTGCAGTCCCTTCTTCTGCTTCAAAAAAATCAGAATACCCCCAAGCAGGAGGGAGGCCACCAGGACTATGAGACCGGCAATGAATCCAATGATACAGTAGGCTAAAATGAAACCAATAATGGCTCCACCTACAGCTCCTGCTGCCCAATAGATGTAGCGTCCCTGAATCCCCATAAATTCAAGAGGCTTCTGTAACCCCTTGAATAATGGGAAGTCAATGTAACTGTCATCGCGATTATCTTTAGCCATATCGAAGATGCCTGTAAAACACTGACTTAGAGACCGAAGAACAGAGGAAGAGCCTGAGCTGCAGCCACGAGGAAGATACAAGCACCGACGATCATCATGATCGACTTCTTGACATCCTGCTCCTCATTGTTCATCTTGATATAAACAGAGATAGCACCTACTACGGCAACAACGCCGGCAATCGCATAGCACAACTTCACCACAAAAGGAATATACTTGGCGATTTCCTCTGTTACGGTAGAGAGTGCACTGGTACCTGCGGTGTAGTCACCAGCAGCATTC
>JAZRYS010000151.1:0-1081 GCA_045600865.1 Candidatus Aphodosoma sp. | reverse complement strand
CCTTGCAGTAGTCCTCATTCTGGCTGTCATAGCCTTTTGTGAATAGTTCTGTTGTCATGCTGAAAGTATGTTTACAATGTTCTGTAATGCAATTCTTATGCTTGTGTAGTTGCGGACGTCACTATTATTCGAAGAAGTAACAAGATGCTGAACGAGCTTGCTGTTATCTTCTGACGAAAGTTCGCTGTTGATGAAATCCACATAGTATGCACGGTGTTCATCTGATAGTAATGAACGGAGTTCTGATGCTATCCATTGCGCTCCTGCAACGAAGTCGTCAAATGCTGGGTCATCGGAATTGGTCACTTGCTCTGGTGGTGGGAACTTGTCAACGATGGAAGTCCAATAGAAGTTGTCTATGATATAGGACATGTCTCGGGCATCCTTGTCCGTTTTCAGGTGACGGTCTATCCATGCGTCGAGCTTTATCAGGAACTGACCACTCAGCGAAGCAATACAGAATTGAACGCTTTCATCTACGATAATTGTGTCTGCATCCTTCATGACATCCTCAAAACATCTTACAGACATTTCAGGATTGCCCTCAGGAGGCCATCCGATCACCTCGTTGTTAGCAAGAGGTCCGAATGGAACGACATCAACTTCATAGTCATTCGTTCCGTCTTCTCCTTTATAATAGAACTTCTGCTTGGCATACGGATCCTTCTTGAAATTGTTATGCTGAAGTAGCTCTGATACCTTGTCAAACATTTCCCAATTATCAAGAGCGATGGCAACGTCAATATCAATGGTACGCCTTGCCGAAGCTGGTACGTTAAGGACTTTCATGGCAATGTCCCTGGCACATGCTCCGACTACGTACAACTGAAGGTTCAACTGCTCCAGTGATTTCTGCAAAGCAGCCAGTGTATCGTACAGAGGATCATTGGCAAACTTTGCCTTGTCTAACTTATATTCCATTCTTTATCAATCTTTGTGCTGCCTCTATCTGGCGGCTGTCACCACTATTCATGAGGTCTGCATAAATAATTAACTTAGGAGCAACCTTGGTGTCACTGTCATCATTCCAGAATTTCTGGTATAAAGCAATTTCGCCATTCTCATTGGGCATTACCATGCC
>JAZRYS010000150.1:0-1223 GCA_045600865.1 Candidatus Aphodosoma sp. | reverse complement strand
CCCCGATTCAAGTGAACAGTGCAACAAGGGTGTAAGATTGTGAAGGCGCGGCGTGCGAGAGCGGAAGTTATCCTCGGCAGAGTGAGGAGAGCCTTTCCCCGAGCTCCCCGCAGCACTAACGGGAGATAACTTCCGAAGGGTTGGGGACGAAAAAAGAGCCTACGTTACCGCAGACTCTCAACCCAAGGCCGTATCTTTGCAGTCAATTCACCACAAACGATTGCATGAAATACAGACACTTGAGTCCAGAGCAAAGATACACAATAAGTATGTTGCTGCAAAGGGATGAGCCTATGTCCCTGACGGAAATCGCCAAAATCATAGGTGTAGACAAGAGTACTGTGAGCCGTGAGATTAAGAGAAACTGCGATGGTCGTGGCCATCACAAGTACAATCACAAACTTGCCCAGCGCAAGGCGAACAAGAGGATGAAGTCTCGTCCGCATGTGCACAAGTTCACTGATGAGATGAAGAAGGAGGCCCGTCGCTACATTGTATATATGGACTACAGCCCGGAGCAGGTAGCCGGCAGATACAAGATGCAGGGCAAGGAGATGGTCTCATACGAGACGCTGTACCAGTGGATATGGGATGAGAAGAAGCATGGAAACAGAGAGCTGTCCGATCATCTACGCCACAACGGCCGCAAGTATGGGAAAAGAGGCGCCGCAAACAGGTCCAGAGGCATAATCAAGGATCGGGTAGGTATTGAGAACAGGCCTCAGATCGTAAATGACAAGAGCCGCTTCGGCGACTTCGAGATAGATACAATGATTGGCAAGAACCACAAGGGAGCAATCATGACTACAAACGACAGATGCACACATGTCGTGCTGATCCGCAGGCTTGAAGGGAAAGAAGCCGCCCCTCTTGCCCAGGCAGCAGTAGAGGCCCTGTCGCCATACAAACAAATGCTACACACAATAACGGCTGACAATGGAAAAGAGTTCGCAAGACACAAGGAGATTGCAGAGAAACTGGGAGTCCAGTTCTACTTTGCAAGACCGTATCACTCCTGGGAGAGAGGTGCAAACGAGAACACCAATGGCCTGATACGCCAATACATCCCCAAAGGTACGGACTTCAGCACACTGACAGACGAGTACATTGCAGAGGTCGAATGGAAGCTGAATAATCGACCAAGAAAATCACTCGGGTACCTGACACCGCTGGAGTATTTCAAAAAAATGTATAACTTTACACTCGATGGTGCTGTTGCACTG
>JAZRYS010000149.1:0-2156 GCA_045600865.1 Candidatus Aphodosoma sp. | reverse complement strand
TGGGAGTAACCGGCAAGCATGGAGAGATTGGAGGTGATGCTTTGCTCTGTGTAGAACCAAGGTGTGGAGTTCATTCTGAACTTTGTTGAAGGACTCCCTTCTTTGCAATGCAAAGCATTGCCTAGGAAATAACAGCTACCTTCATGAGAGTATGACACTTCTGCTATCCCAAAGACACCATCACCTTTGGGACAAACGCGGAAAACATTATCACGACCTGTGAAGCGGTTGTAACCAGTGCCGTTGTATAGCGATGCTTGTACTCTGATGGGGCTTCCATCGTAACAATAGTGAAGACCTAATGATGCAACAGGATAATTAGCTATCGGATAATTAGCACTAATCGTGGGAAAGATGCCGCATGAACTGTTAGTGAAGAATGAAGTAACTGGGCTGGTGAAATAATCTTCATTCATATTGCGTATGCCCATAAAAAGGGAGTGCTTATTGTTTATCTGCCAATTGGCACCACACACAGCAATGGCGAGTGGCAAGTTATCTTCTTCGATGTTGGAAAATGTCTGCAAATCGTCTAACAGCCTTTCGTTTCGTGTCTTTGCAATGCTTATCGTTGAAGCTTCTACTGTCATAGATTTGCTAATAGGAATCTCGGCATTGAGACGTAAGAGGTTGACAAAGTTACATCCTTGGAAGTTTGTCTGCAATTCTGTAGTGTATTCTACACAAAAATCCTGAGCGTGAAGGTGGAGGCCGCCCGTCATCAAGGCGACCACCACAAGAATGTTTATGAATTTCATCTTTCATTTCCAATGCTTAATAAATATTACAACCACTTTCCACCAAACTTCTTGATGTACCACTGCTTTATTACCTGAGTCAGCACGCAATAGCTGAGCAAGATGGCGATGAGCCAAGGGAAGTAGCTCAGTGGCAGAGGCATAAGACCGATGTACGAACCAAACGAAGTGAATGGGATGGCGATACCTATAGCCATGATGGCGAAGGTCATGAGCATCAATGGCCATGCGGCATTGCTCTGTACGAATGGTATGCGACGCGTACGGATCATGTGGACGATGAGTGTCTGCGAGAGCAATCCCTCGATGAACCATCCACTCTGGAACAACGTCTGTGCTTCTGGGCTCTGACAGCCGAACACATACCACATGAGCAGGTAGGTGGCAATGTCGAAAATGCTGGAGATAGGACCAATGAAAATCATAAAGCGGGCAATGTCGCTGCTGTCCCAACGGCGTGGTTTCAGCAGAAACTCCTTGTCCATCTTGTCAAACGGAATGGCTGTCTGCGAGATGTCGTAGAGCAAGTTCTGGATGAGCAGATGAATCGAGAGCATTGGCAGGAATGGCAGGAAGGCAGAGGCAGCAAGTACGGAGAACATATTGCCGAAGTTGCTTGATGCAGTCATCTTCACATACTTGATGATGTTACCGAACGTTTCGCGACCAGACAACACGCCCTGTTCCAATACCATAAGGTCTTTCTCCAAGAGGATGATGTCGGCACTCTCCTTCGCAATATCCACAGCAGAATCCACCGAGATACCGATGTCCGATTGACGCAATGCAGCAGCATCGTTGATGCCATCGCCTAAGAATCCAACCGTATTGTCCTGTTCCTGAAGAAGCGTGATAATCTCTGTCTTCTGGTGAGGAGTGAGCTTTGCAAAGATGCAGTTGTCACGTACGGCAACGCGTTTCTCTTCGTCAGTCATCTGCTCGAACTTTGTGCCTACTACACACGTTGTGTTTGTAATGCCAACCTGCTCAGATATGGTGCTAACCACGGCATCATTGTCGCCACTCAACACTTTCACTTCTACTCCAGCTTCATGCAACTGTCGGATGGCTTCTGCAGCCGACTCCTTTGGAGGATCGAGGAAAGCGAGATAGCCAATGAGAACCATGTCCTGCTCATCATCCACACCGAACTCTCCTGCCTTATCAAGGTATGACTTCTGGGCAACAGCCAGCACACGCATACCCTGGTTGTTCATCTGGTGGACAATCTTTATTGCCATATTGCGGAGGTTACCGCTCATGCCAATAACCTGACCGTCCATTTCGCAATGTGAGCAGATACTAATCATCTCTTCCACAGCGCCCTTGGTAATAATCTGTCGCTTGCCATCTTTGCCTTCAAGCACAACCGACATACGACGACGGTTGAAGTCGAAA
>JAZRYS010000148.1:0-4478 GCA_045600865.1 Candidatus Aphodosoma sp. | reverse complement strand
ATTTGAATTATGTCGCCACCTACGGGGCTCTATTAATGTACCAAACATTTTCACACAGGGCTCACGCCCTGCGCTATACTCTTTCGTCCTTTCAGGACTTGCCCGTTATTTCCTTCCTTTGTTGACGACCTTGTCAATTGCTCTGCAAAGATAGAAATTATTTCTGTACTGGCAAAATGATTTTGAAATTATTTGCAAGTCAGAAAAGCATTATGAGTTTCGGAAGAAATGTCATTATGCCTATAGCCGCTGCTATGATGGCCGTAACCAAGACTGCTGCCGACCCGAGATCTTTTATGTCTCGTATCCTTTCGTCTTTCTCTGGCTGGATATAATCTGCTATCCTTTCGAGCGAGGAGTTGAAGATTTCGGCAGAAAAAACCATACCGATTACCACCAGGACTACAATCCACTCCACATACGAGATACGGAACAGAAAACCGGCAACAATGACACAGATTGCAGCCATGGCATGAATCCAGGAATTATGCTCATGCTTGAACAGAACTTTCAATCCAGCAAAAGCGTATTTAAAACTCTTTATTCTTTTCTTTATAGAAAATTTCTCGCCGTTCATATCTCTAAACACCTTAATTATTTTAAATCATACTAAAGCCATCATGTCCCTCGGTTCCGCTGAGGACTAAAACCACAGTGTCCCTCAGTTCCGCTGAGGGATAGTCTCAACCATAGCCACAACTCTATCTTACACTGGGTCAACATCAATGGTGTATATCCCACGTTCATAGCCTTTAGTCTTGCGTAGCATACTGACCCTGGCGACAATATCCCGCTTGGCTGTTGCGGCATTATTATCCTTGACTTTCACAAAAACCTCGCGTATATACATTCCGCCTGCCCACCCCACACGAGGTTCGACAATATCGCTTACGCTCACTCCTTCCATCTCTTTTGCTCCCTTCATGATATATTCTGCCGCCATCTCGCACCCCTGCAGATTCTCGTGCTTGACGGTAATGCGTATCAGTCTTGAAAACGGCGGGTAGTTGAACAGCTGCCTTTCTGCCACCTGTTCCTGATAAAAGCGGAAAGCATTTGCATCTTTCAGTTCGTCGAGGAAAGGGTTGTCTATCATATATGTCTGCACCACAAGATGGCCATCGGCAAGCCTGCGACCTGTTCTCCCAGCCGCTTGCACCATTGTCTGATATGCACGCTCACTGCTTCTGAAGTCGGGATAACTGAGCAGGTTGTCAACATTCATCACTCCCATCACAGAGACATTGCTATAGTCTATTCCCTTTATTATGGAACGGTTGCCTATCAAAATATCTATTTTTTGTGACTCAAAATCTCTCAGCACAGAAGTCACTGTCTCTCGCGATATTCTCACTACTTTAGCCTCTGGGAACAACGCCTGCGTTTCCTCCTCCAACTGCTCCACGCCAAGTCCTCTCGGTTCAACAGTCACGCTGCCGCATTTGCCACACGTAACCACAAACGGTTGCGCATGGCCGCAATATCCGCATCTGAGCACACCTTTCATTTTGGAATACGTAAGCGGCACTCCACAATGCGGACACTTTGGCACATCGCCACATCTGGCGCACTGAACGTAAGGTGAATAACCATTCCTGTCCTGAAATAATATCACCTGATGATGGCCACTGAGAGCCGCCTGAATCTGCTGAACAAGCAGACGTGAGAAATGGCCATTGAGGTGTTTCTTGCGTCGCTCCTCCTTCATGTCAACAATCTGCACCTGCGGCAAACGTGCCCCGCCGTATCTTTCCATCAACTCGACATAGCCGTATTTTCCGTTAAGGTGATTACCGTAAGACTCTACAGATGGAGTGGCAGAGCCCAACAACGCTTTAGCTCCTTTTGAATGGGCAAGATACAATGCCACATCACGTGCGTTGTAGTATGGCAACTGCTCAGTCTGCTTGTAATTTGTGTCATGCTCCTCGTCAACAATAACCAACTGCAACCGCTCAAACGGCATGAAAACAGCCGATTTAGTGCCAAGCACTATGTCGTATGGATGCTTGCCCAACTGGTGCATGTATGTCTCGACACGCTCAGCCTGCGGGCACTGGGTATGATAAACACCCAACCGGCCACCAAAATACTGTTTCAGCCTATCGTAGAGGTGCTGGGTCAGCCCATTTTCAGGCACAAGCATCAACACCTGACCACCTTGTTCTACACATTTTCTTATTAGGTTCAAGTATATCTCAGTCTTTCCCGAAGATGTCACACCATGCAGCAACACAGTCTCTTTGCCCGTCTCAAACTGACGTTCTATCATTTCTAAAGCAATCTTCTGCTTATCCGTCAGTTCAAACGGCTCGGCTGTTGCAACACTCTTTGTATCAATCCTCGACACTTTTCTGCTGCGGCAGACAACCACTTTTCGCTTCTCCAATTCCCGTCTCACATCAGCAGCCAATTCATCATCGCCAATCCTCAAGACCTCCTTTTCATCAAAATCACCCGAAAATCTCTCAAACAGCTTTTCAACCGCCTCTCTCTGCTTTTTTGCCCGACCCAGTTCAACAATCAATCTTCCCCTCTCTTCTATATTCAAATATCGTATGTCTAAATAATATTCCCTTTTTGTCTGCTGCCTATATGTATCGGGTGCCCCATCCTTGGAAATCATCCATGCAGGCACAGCAGCCCTATACACCTCACCCAAAGGTGCACAATAATAATTCGCCACAAACTCCCACAATCTCACCTGTTCCTCTCCATATCTAACACCCAGAACTTCACGCACGCTCTTAATCACCTTCACATCAGGGCGTTCCACTCCGACACGACGTACAACGCCTGTCATCACCTTGCTCTTACCGAAAGGAACTACAACGCTATCCCCTACTCTGACATCATCAGCCGCTTCGTATGTATATGTTGCCTCCAGCGGCAAAGGCAATATCACATCAACCAACATAACTAAGCCAACGGCATAATTATCAATTATCAATTATCAATTCAGAAAAGGGCGGATTGCGTTCAGCAACCCGCCCATTTTCAACTATCAAGTCTATCTCAAACGAGAGATTACTTAATCTCTTTCAGAATCTCACCGCCCTTCAACAATGCAGCCTCGTTTGCAGGCAACAAGTTGTGGTGACGCTCTGGCAAAGATTTCTTCAGACCGAGCATTACGAAATCGTTCTCAACAACCTGGTCAATCTTCAACAAACCACCGAGGACAATCATATTGAATACCTTCTGCTGGCCGCCTTCCTCTGCAGTCTTTGTTGCAGGAACCTCAAAAATGCGAATGTCCTTGCGCTCAGGTTTACGAGTCATACCGTTTGGATCGTAGAGGAGTACGCCACCAGGTTTAACTTTAGACTCGAACTTATCCATTGAAGGCTGATTCAATACGACAACAATGTCATATTTCTGAAGCAGTGGAGAAGAGATAGGATCATCGCTGACGATAACTGTAACGTTTGCTGTACCACCACGCTGCTCTGGACCGTATGCTGGCATCCATGTTACCTCTTTGCCCTGCAAAAGACCAGCGTATGCCAATGTCTTACCCATTGAGAGCACACCCTGACCACCAAAACCTGCTATTACTATTTCTCTTTTCATAATAATCTGATTTTTAGCGAGCGTTAATATTATTTTCTACGTAGTGTTTCTTCTCAGTATCCTTGATGTCGCCAAGAGGATATTTAGCAAACATGTGCTCTTCCATCCATTCGTTAGCCTTGATTGGGTTCATCTTCCAACCAGTGTTGCAAGCAGAAACGAACTCGATGACAGAAGTACCCTTGCCAGCCATTGAATTTTCGAATGCCTTGCGGATAGCCTTCTTAGCCTTGAGAATGTTAGCTACTTTGTGAACAGACTGACGAGTGATGTAGCAAGTACCGTCAACGCGCTCCAAGAGTTCGCTGATGCGCAATGGGAAACCATAAAGGTCAGTGTTACGGCCGTAAGGGCAAGTAGCAGTCTTCATACCCTCGAGGGTAGTAGGAGCCATCTGACCACCGGTCATACCGTAGATACCATTGTTCACGAAGAAGATAACGATGTTCTCACCACGGTTGCAAGCATGAACTGTCTCGGCAGTACCGATTGCTGCGAGGTCGCCATCACCCTGATATGTGAATACATACTTGTCTGGCATGAGACGTTTGATAGCAGTTGCAAGTGCTGGAGCACGACCGTGAGCAGCCTCCTGGAAATCAACATCGATATAGTTGTAAGCGAAAACTGAGCAACCTACAGGAGCAACACCGATAGTCTGATCCTGAATACCCATCTCTTCGATTACTTCGGCAATGATTTTATGGATAACACCATGTGAGCAACCTGGACAATAGTGCATGATATTGTCAGTAAGCACCTTTGTTTTGCCGTAAACAAGGTTCTCAGGCTTAATTATTTCTTCTCTTGTCATTGTTGTTTACTTTTTAAGGAGTTGAGCTTTGAATGATTCAGCAATTTCCTCAGCAGTAGGAATCATACCACCCTGACGGCCATAGAACTCA